>NZ_NUYF01000003.1:0-66985 GCF_002566505.1 Bacillus sp. AFS077874 | reverse complement strand
ATTTGCAGAACACGTAAATTCATTTCTTGATTCTAATTCTTATTAAAAAGGAGTATTCAAATGAGCAGATTATTTGAAAAAGTTCGTATCGGAAACATTGACTTAAAAAATCGTATAGGTATGGCTCCGATGACTAGAAGTAGAGCTTTACCAGATGGTACACCGAGCGATTTAGTAGCAGAGTACTATGGTCAGCGTGCTTCAGTCGGTTTAATTATAAGCGAAGGAACCCAACCTTCAGATGATGGGCAAGGTTACACTAATACACCTGGTATTTATACAGAAAATCATATTAAAGGGTGGAAAAAAGTAACTTCTAAAGTTCATAGTGAAGGCGGTCATATTTTTGTTCAGCTTATGCATGTGGGACGTGTATCACACCCTGATAACACACCTCACCACCGCCAAGCAGTTGCACCGTCAGCTATTGCACCTGGTGTAGAAATTTTCACGGCAGAAGGAATGAAAGAAATTCCAACACCAAGAGAATTGAGTGAGCTTGAGATAAAAGATGTTATCAATGAGTTTCGTTTAGCAGCACGTTCAGCAATTGAAGCTGGTGCAGACGGAGTTGAAATTCACGGAGCGAATGGTTATCTGATCCAACAATTCCTTAGTGAAAACTCCAATCATCGTCAAGATGCATACGGTGGTACGATTGAGGGTCGTTCTCGATTCGCTATTGAAGTAGCTAAAGCAGTTGTTGATGAAATAGGAGCAGAAAGAACAGGCATCCGTTTTTCTCCTCAAGGAACACTGCAAGGCATTGATGAGGGGGAAAATAGCCTTGAGATGTATCGCTATTTAATAAGTGAATTAAATAAGCTTAACCTTGCATATCTACATTTAATGCACTTTGGAAACGAGCAATTCCTAAAAGATGTGCGTCAACTTTGGGATCAATCACTTCTTGTTAACCGTCCAGGTCGTCCTCTAGATCAACTTTCGTCTGATGTAGATAATAATCTTGCGGATGTTGTCACAGTAGGCACTTGGGTACTAGCTAATCCAGACTTTGTAGAACGGATTCAATCAGGTGCTCCCCTAAACGAACCTGATAAAAACACGCTCTATGCAGGAGGAAAAGAAGGTTATACAGATTATCCTTTCTTAAAATAGTTTATTTAATATGAATATCCCATCTAGGGATATTCATAATCTTTTTTCTTATGTTCGTTATGAAAAGATACATGTGCGTTAAATAAAAATGTGGAGGATTGTAATGAAAGCTTTAGCAATTGAAAACTACGGTAAAAAACCAAATTTTTTAGACTTCCCTATGCCCAAAATAAATAATGACGAGGTCTTAGTTGAGATATATGCGGCAAGTATAAATCCTCTTGATACAAAAATTCGAAAAGGTGAATTAAAATTATTATTGAAATACAAGATGCCGTTAATTTTAGGAAATGATTTTTCTGGAAAAATTGTTGAAGTAGGTATTAGTGTCACGAAGTTTAAAGTCGGTGATGAGGTATATGGTCGACCTAGAGCAAATAAAATGGGAACTTTTACTGAATATCTCTCTGTTAACCAAGAAGATATTGCATTAAAACCTAAAAATTTAAGTTTTGAAGAAGCCGCCTCCATCCCTCTAGTCGGATTGACATCCTACCAAGCTTTACATGATATTCTGCGAATTGAAAAAGGACATAAAATATTAATACATGCAGGATCAGGGGGAGTAGGAACATTTGCTATCCAACTTGCAAAACATATGGGTGCTTTTGTCGCAACTACAGCTAGTGATGGTAGTGATTTAGTAAAATCTCTTGGCGCTGACGAAGTTATTAATTACAAGACAGAAAAGTTCGAACATTCGATTCGTGACTACAACGCAGTTCTTGATACCATTGGGGGGGCGACGTTAGAGAGATCATTTGTAACATTAAAAAAAGGAGGAAAGATTGTTTCTATATCTGGAATCCCGAATGGTCGCTTTGCTAAAGAAAATGGATTTAGCTCATTTAAAAAAACCTTATTTTCAATTGCAAGTTATAAACTTACGAAGCTAGAAAAAAAACATAATGTCCAATACACGTTTCTTTTTATGAAGCATAGTGGAGAGCAGTTGAAAATTTTAACAAAAATGTTAGAGTCAGAAGTGATTAAGCCTACACTTGATAAAGTTTTTATTTTCGAAGATGCCCAAAAAGCATTGGAGTATGCAGAGGCGGGAAGAGCAAAAGGAAAAATAGTACTTAAATTAAAATAATTAGTCTTATCTAACAAACCTTTCCTTAGGTAGAAAGTGTTTGTTTTTTTAACTTATCGAGGTTGCTTATAGAACTAACGCATGCGATAGTTGAAGATCAAGAGCAGCCATTGGCTGCTTTTTTATTTAGGTATTTGGCAGTTTAGTTGCATAAGAAATGATAAAATAGTAAGTCAATAATTGATAATTTTTTAAAAAAACCGAATTATCTTGACAATTTTCGAATGGATTGATATGGTTATAAAAAAATATTTCTTATCCAGAGAGGTGGAGGGACTGGCCCTTTGAAGCCTCAGCAACAGGTCTGCTTAAGTAGACACTGTGCTAATTCCAGCGGGTGATAACCTGATAGATGAGAGCTTCCGTTTTTATTTGTCAGTAGCGCACTCTTTTTTAGAGTGCGTTTTTGTTTTTTCTGGATAGTAACTAAAGGAGAGTAGTAATGGGGAACAAAAATGGGCAAGAATTTCAAAGGAACATGCAAGCACGTCATTTAGTCATGCTATCACTTGGTGGGGTGATTGGAACTGGCTTATTCTTAAGCTCGGGCTACACTATTCAACAAGCTGGCCCGTTTGGGACAATACTATCCTATCTGATTGGTGCGCTAGTGGTTTATCTAGTTATGCTATGTTTAGGAGAGCTTTCCGTACATATGCCTGAAACGGGCTCATTTCACAGTTATGCAGTTAAATACATTGGACCGGGTACAGGGTATACAGTAGCCTGGTTGTATTGGTTAACTTGGACTGTTGCTTTAGGTTCTGAATTTACAGCCGCAGGATTACTTATGAAGCGATGGTTTCCATCGATTAATGTTTGGATATGGAGTGCTATTTTTGCCATTTTGATCTTTGTATTAAATGTCATGACTGTTAAATTTTTCGCCGAATCCGAATTTTGGTTTTCATCGATAAAGGTTATAGCTATTGTGATTTTTATTGTTTTAGGAGCAGCGGCAATGCTAGGGTTTCTTCCGATGAGTCATTCAAAAGCAGCACCATTATTTTCTAATTTTACAAGTGGAGGTTTATTTCCTCATGGTGCTACGGGCATTATAATGACCATGCTTGCGGTTAATTTTGCTTTTTCGGGAACAGAATTAATAGGCATTGCAGCTGGAGAAACCGCGAACCCGGAAAAAATGATACCGAAGGCCATTCGAACTACTCTGTGGAGATTGATCATCTTTTTTGTAGGAACGATTTTTGTTTTATCTGCGTTATTGCCTATTTCCGATGCTGGTGTATTAGAGAGCCCTTTTGTTGTAGTTCTAGAACGAATTGGGGTGCCATATTCAGCTGACATAATGAATTTCGTTATCTTAACAGCTATTTTATCTGCGGCAAACTCAGGCCTTTATGCCTCTTCTAGAATGCTTTGGTCGCTTGCTAATAAGAATACGATATCTCCGATTTTTGGAAAAATGACGAAGCAAGGTGTTCCAATCAACGCCGTCATTTTCAGCATGGTGGGTGGAGCTTTGGCTTTGCTCTCAAGTATTGTGGCACCAGATACTGTCTATATCGTACTTGTTTCCATTTCAGGTCTAGCAGTAGTTGTAGTTTGGATGAGTATTAGTGCTTCACAGTTTCTATTTCGCAGACAATTTTTGAAAGAAGGAAATTCTGAAAAGGACTTGATTTATCGCACACCACTGTATCCATTAGTACCAATTGCTTCTTTTATCCTTTGTCTGGCATCGTGTATTGGAATTGCATTCGATCCAACACAGAGAATTGCCTTATATTGCGGCATACCGTTTATTTTGTTTTGCTATGGAAGTTATTATCTAACAAAAAATTTAAAAAAGAGGGGCGTAGATTATGTCGAACAAAGTCAATCCAATTGATGCTATTTTATCCCAACATTCCATTATGCTTCTTGACGGAGCATTAGCTACAGAATTGGAGGCGCATGGATGTAATTTGGACGATCCCCTTTGGTCGGCTCGTGTGTTACTAGAAAATCCGGAACTTATTTATCAGGTTCATTCGGACTATTTTCGTGCTGGTGCGGACTGTGCCATAACAGCAAGCTATCAAGCTACTATTAGTGGTTTTTCCGCGCGTGGAATACAAGAACAGGAAGCTTTGGAATTAATTAAGAAAACGGTGTTACTTGCAAGAAGGGCAAGAGATGATTTTTGGAAGGAAAATAAGCAAACGAATAGGCCTAAACCATTGGTTGTTGCATCGGTTGGGCCGTACGGGGCTTACCTTGCAGATGGTTCAGAGTATGTAGGCAACTATGGTGTGACAGATAAAACATTAGCAGACTTTCACCGTTCGAGAATGTCAGCGTTAATTGAAGCAGGTGCAGATCTATTGGCATTTGAAACGATCCCTTCCTTGCAAGAAGCAAGAGTATTAGATACATTATTACGTGAGTATCCAGAAACATATGCGTGGCTTTCCTTTTCATTAAAAAATGAGAAAGAGATTAGTGAAGGTATGAAACTCGTAGAGTGCGCAAGAGTTTTTGAGAAAAGTGAACAAATTGTAGCGGTAGGCATCAATTGTGCGCCAGTAACCGTTGTGACTGGTGCAATACAAGAGTTGAGGGCAAACACCAAAAAACCGATTATTGTTTATCCAAACTCTGGTGAAACTTATAATCCAGAAACAAAAACATGGCATGGTCATGAACAATGTAACGTGTTGGATATTCAATCTGAAGAATGGTACCAAGCAGGTGCACGTTTAATAGGTGGATGCTGCAGAACGACACCTTATCACATTGAGGAGATATCGAACAAGTGGCGTTCTTCCGAGTATTGAACCAATTATTCGTAATTAAAGTTAACGAAGAGGTTAATTTAGTTATTCAAAAAATAGTTCATATTGCTGAAAGTTATACAACTAACGCAGTGCGTATGTTGTATAAAATATCGGCCAAATACTCGATTTTTTTATTGTCCTAAATGGCAGATTCGTTGAATAAGAATAGTTTAATTTTTGTGGGAAATAGACGAAACTAAGGATGGTCGTATAGGTATTTTCTTCTCAATCGTACTAAAGATTAAATATGAAAAGAGTGTGAAAAAGCAATATTTTTGTAGATTTATTTGAAAGAATTAGATTTAAAATATATCGATAAATACAAGTAAACCCCCTTCAAAAACATAGAAGGGGGGTTATTTATTTTCTCGTAAATTAAACGTTTTAAATGCTTTGAATATGACCAATATTCTCTCCCCATTAAAAAGTATTGATTTTTGTTAAGGGAAATTTAAGGTACACAATCCAAAATGAGCTTATCAAATGAAATTAGGAGGAGTAAAAAAATAAATAAAAAAAGCTCTAATACAAGCGATCAATAGTAGAGTAAGTTTGCTGTATAAACGAATGACAAGCTCTGATTTTCTTAAAATGGTTACAAGATAGAGGTTCGGGGGATATGTGAAATTACGTAATCGCATGTATCTCAATAAAGAATAATCGGGTATATATTCATATCAATCTCAATGATGGAGAGGAGAAAAGTAAATTGAAAAAGTGGGTTATTATTTCAGTTATTGTTGTTGCTGTTGGAGGAGGAAGTGGTTGGTTTATATATAGTAAGAGTCAAGCAAATCAAGCCCAAAATGTGATGGCAACAGCACAAACAATTACGGCTCAAAAAGGAAAGTTAGAAGTAGCTGTTACTGGATCGGGTTCGGTAACCGCAAATACTGATGAAGATGTTACTGCGGCGAATACAATTCTTGTTGTGGATAGTGTAAGTGTTTCATCTGGAGAATCAGTAGATAAAGGTGACACACTTGTGACATTTAAAAATGGTGATGTTATTACGGCTCCAAAAGATGGAGAAATTACTAAGGTTTATGTAAGTAGCAGTAGCGGAGCATCGCAAGGAAAAGTACTAATGCGTATGGAAGATGAAGATGGAGTTACATTACCGATTACAAGAGAAGATGTTGACAGTTCCTCAAATAATTCTAGTACTGGAAATACTGGTGGTAGTAGTTTAATAGCGGATACTGTAAATGTGAAGGAAGGCTCAGTTGTAAAAGCAGGTGACACACTTGTGAAATTTACAGATGGTAGTATTTTACAGGCACCAGTTGCTGGAACAATTACTAGTCTTGCTGTTAATAGTGGAGATTCTGTACAAAGTTCTGCGACAGTAGCGCATATAACAAATTACAGTTCTTTGGAAACAACAATCAGTGTTGATGAATTAGATATCACTAAGGTAAAAGTTGGGCAGTCAGTAAAAATAACAGCAAGTGCTTTTGAAGGTGAAACATTCGATGGGATTGTAACGAAAGTAGCAAATGAAGGCACATCGACAAATGGCGTTTCAACATTTGATGTAACTGTAAAAATTAAAAATCCAAAAGGTTTGAAAATTGGTATGTCAACAGAAGCAAGTATTTTAATACAGAGTAAAGCAGATGCGTTATATGTTCCAGTAGAAGCAGTGTATAAAAATGGAGATGAAAAATATGTATTAGTTCCTACATCTACAGATGATTCTGGAGAATCTACAAGGAAAGTTACTGTAAAAACTGGTATCACAAATGATACGAATGTAGAAATTACAAGTGGATTAACAGAAGGAGAGTCTATTGAAATTCCGAGCGTTCAATCTAGAGGTAATTCCTCTCAAGGTGGATTTATGATGCAAGGTGGCAACTTCCCAGGTGGTGGCTTCCAAGGTGGAGATAACTTCGGAGGAAGAACTACTGAAAGAAACCAAACAGGTGGCGGACAAGGAGGTAAATAATGACTAACTTTGAGCCGATTATTCAAATAAAAAACATGACGAAAATGTATGAACTTGGCGGAGAAACGGTAATGGCTCTTCAGAGTGTATCCCTTGATATCCAAAAGGGTGATTTTATATCAGTCATTGGTCCATCAGGTTCAGGGAAGTCAACATTTATGAACATGATTGGATGCTTAGACCGACCGGATTCTGGGAGATATTTGATTGATAATGAAGATGTAGGGCAAATGAAGAGCTCGCAACTAGCGACTATACGGAATGAAAAAATTGGATTTATTTTTCAGAATTTCAATCTTATACCAAAGTTAACTGCGGTAGAAAATGTAGAACTTCCTCTCATTTATAGAGGGATGAAAACAGCTGAACGAAGAGAAATTGCTCTTTCAGCGTTAAAAAAAGTAGGATTAGTCGATCGAGCAAATCATTTACCTACACAATTATCAGGGGGGCAGCAACAGCGTGTCGCAATTGCGCGTGCCCTTGCTGGAAGCCCTCCTATTTTACTGGCAGATGAACCGACTGGTGCACTTGATAGTAAAACAAGTAAGGAAATTTTGGAGATTATGAATTTGTTAAATGAGCAAGGGCATACGATTATTCTAATTACACATGATTTAGAAGTAGCAAAACAAGCAAATCGTATTGTACGAATTCACGATGGCCAGTTATACGAGAATGGAGGAGAATGGTTTGCAGACACTGAGAATGGCGCTTAAGAGCATTAAAGGAAATAAAGTAAGAGCGTTCCTAACGATGCTAGGTATTATTATCGGTGTATCCTCCGTAATTGTGATGGTTGCGATTGGACAAGGATCAACGAAAGAAGTGCAAGATCAAATAGGAAGCTTAGGTACAAATGTATTAACAGTAAGTGTTACTGGCTCAGATGTAACGTTTAAAGAAGATGATGCCAATCAACTTAAGGACGTTAGTGCTGTAGAAGCGATTGCTCCGACTGTCTCTGGAAGAGTAACTGTAAAAAACGGACAAACGAACGCACAAGTGTCAGTAATAGGAACAACTTCACCTTATTTAAAAGTTCGTGATTTGGAGCTGCAATCAGGCAGATTTATCGCGGACTTGGATAATGATAATCACTCAAAAATAGCAGTACTTGGTTCAAGCACAGCACGAACATTATTCGGTTTTGGAAATCCAGTTGGTCAATATGTTAAAGTGAATGGAACATCATTTAGAGTTGTTGGGGTACTTCAATCAGTTGGTAGTTCACTAGGTTCAAGTGGGGACAGTACGATTTTTGTTCCGCTTAGCACAGCTCAGCGCTTGGCATCTACTACTTCAATTGGATCTGTCTATGTAAAAGTAGAAAATGAAAATATGATTAATTTTACATTACGTAGAATCGAACAAAAGATGATTACGATTATTGGCGATGAAGATAGCTATAGCGTTTCGAGTCCAGAGGATTTAATGGAAACTGCTTCATCAGTTAATAAAACGATGACTATAATGCTAGGTGGAAGTGCTGCGATCTCACTTATTGTTGGTGGTATCGGTATTATGAATATTATGCTTGTATCGGTTTCAGAACGTACAAAAGAAATTGGTATACGAAAAGCAATTGGAGCAAAGCGTGGAAGTATTCTTCTTCAATTTCTCATTGAATCAATGGTATTAAGTTCACTTGGAGGAATAATAGGCGTTGTAATAGGCGTTATAAGTGCAAAAATATTCACTATAACGACAGGAACAGCAATTGCATATTCTGTACCAGTTATGCTGTTATCATTTGTATTCTCTTTATTAGTTGGGATCGTATTTGGTGTTTTTCCAGCAAATAAAGCGTCTAAGCTTGATCCTATTCAAGCTCTTCGATATGAATAGTACGAATAAAGAGGTTGTCCCAAAAGTAAAACTTTTAAGGGGCACCTTTTTTTTGTGTAAAAAAGGAAAACATTCTCTACGATCGATTTATTACTTAAGTAAGAAACCTAATTAAGTTGATTATCTAATAAAATAGTATTTTAGGTTTCTATTCAAAAATGTCAGAATAGTCTATAATTATGGTCGTAACCTGAATTCAACCGTAAATAATGAGAAAAGTGAAAGGTGAGTATTTTTTGGCTTGTTGTTTAATTTAATCATTCTATTAGGAGGCAAACGACGTGGAAGAATTAATCTCAGAATTGGTTGATAAGATGAAAGGAAGTTTAATCAATATTAGGCGTGATATCCACTGTTTTCCTGAGATAGGATGGACAGAATTCCGAACCTCATCTCTCATAGCAGATTTCTTGTCTGAATTGGGATTTGAAGTGAAAGTAGGAAGGGAAATCATTGTACCTGAATCGAGAATGGGTGTCCCGGATGAAAAAACGATAGAAGAAGCAAAAGAGCGGACATTGTCGTTTGGGGCAAATTCGTATTGGATTGAGAAAATGAAAGGCGGTTTAACTGGTGTAGTAGGCATTTGGGATACAGGGCGGATTGGTCCAACACTTGCCTTCAGATTTGATATTGATGCATTGGAAATAGCTGAGAATAAAGGATCAAATCATGTTCCATGGAATCGAGGTTTTCATTCGAAAGTAGAAGGCTATATGCATGCTTGTGGACACGATGGACATATTGCAATTGGGTTAGGAATGGCACAATTGATTTCAAAAATGAAAGGGGAGCTTTCAGGAAAAATTAAACTCATATTTCAACCTGCTGAAGAAGGTGCGCGTGGTGCGAGAGCGATGGTTGATTCGGGAGTCTTAGATGATGTTAATTATTTCTTTAGTGGTCATATTGGTGTAACAGCAACAAAACAAAACCAACTTGTCTGTGGCGTAACAGATTTTTTCGCGTCAACCAAGTTTGATTTAGAACTGGAAGGTGTGCAGGCCCATGCTGCATTAGCACCACATGAAGGTAGGAATGCATTACTTGCGGCATCTACTATTACATTGCAATTGTATGCAATCTCACGTCATGGATTAGGAGATTCAAGAATAAATGTTGGAGTGATTCAAGGTGGAGAAGGTCGAAACATTATTCCAGCGCATGCTAAGCTAAAATTTGAAACAAGAGGAACGACCAATGAGGTTGATCAATATATGAAGAATGAATCTATACGGATCATACAATCTGTTGCTCAGTTGTATGGGATTAAGGAACATACCGAAGTAGTAGGACGTTCGATTATAGCAGATTGTGACGCTGATCTTGCAAATCTTGTATATGATATAGGATCAAAAGTTAAACAAACGAGTGAAATTGTTATTTCTCAGCCTTTTCTTGCTTCAGAAGATGTAACGTATATGATGAAAGAGGTTCAAAAAAATGGTGGGATGGCTACTTATCTATTGTTTGGAACTGAATTGGCTGCAGGACATCATAATTGTTCATTCGACTTTAATGAAAAAACAATTACGTATGCAGTTGAAGTTTATGGAAACTTACTTGTACATTTAGCCAGATAATGAACTAGAGAGAGAGGGGAATATAGTATGTTTTTTCTTGCATTAATTAGTTCTTTTTTGAATGCAGTAAATGCGTTGTATGCTAAAAAAATAACAATGCAAATGAAGGATAATAATAGTTTTATTGTAACATCTTTTCTAGTGGTCACCATTTTGTTAGGTTGCGTAATGCCTTGGTATTATTCCTTTTCTATTACCCCAGCTACAATAGGTTTATTAATCATTGTAATTATTTTGGATGCATTGTCTAATGTAACATTTTTCTTAGCGCTAGGACGAATAGAAGTATCTCAACTAGCAGTGTATACTGCGTTAACTCCATTATTCACGTTTATTCCAAATAGCATATTGCATGGATTCGATATACATATTTTAATTCCGGTATTGCTTATTGTGCTTGGTGTATATTTCCTGAACGTAAGAGGTAGAAACATGTTATCTCCATTAGTAGAAATAAAAAAATCAGGGAATTTATTAGGAGTTGCAGCTGCAGTTACTGCTGGACTCAGCATGGTTCCTACACAACAATTGCTCGTTCATCAATGGATAAACGCCCCCACACTTTATTTTTTCAGAGCGAGTGGGATTGCCCTAATAATCTATTTAATACATCGTCCGAAAATTTGGTACCCTAAACTGAATATGCACCTTTCGATTCGCGGGGTGCTTGCGATTTCTCAATGGATCGCATTGTTTGCAGCCTTAAAGATTGCCAATGGGACTCTAGTTGTAGCTTTAGCTTATACCTCACCAATATTTGCATTGTTTTTAGCAAGAATTTATTATAAAGAAAAAATTACAGCAGCTAAGTTGATTGCCTGCTGCATTACCATTTTAGGAATTTTATTTATTTTAGAGTAGTGGAGGAAATGATGAAAAAAATCCGTTTAGGTTTACTTGGATCTGATGATTCGATTGACGTTATTCAATCTGTAATAAAGGAATACCCTGAATTTGAATGTACTCCAATTATCTATTGGAGAGAAGAGGAAATACCTGATCTTTTAAGTCCTATTGCAAATGATTATGATATTTGGCTTTTTTCAGGCAAGGTCCCTTATGCAATAGCAAAAAGTTGGGGTGGAATTACAAAACCCATGTTTTTTACGCCCCACACTGGACCGAGTCTATATAAAACTTTGTTACAAATATTCTATCATAACCAGATTGCAATGGAGCAAATCAGCTTTGATAACTTCCATTATGATGAACTCAAAAGTATTTTAGATGAAGCCGAAATTAAAGCTGATCATTTATTTTTGAAATATTATGAAGGGGAAGTTGATGCAAATGTACTTGCAGGATACCACTATGATTTATGGAAAAGTGGGAAAACGAAAGCAGCAGTTACATGTCTTCGTTCGGCACATATCGAACTTGAGAAAATGGGTGTCCCTGTTTATCGCGTACTTCCTGCTAAGTCAGCTATTGAGTCTGTCCTAAATTTAGCACTTCGAACTTATGAGATGTTACATTTTAAGGAAAGTCAAATTGCAGTTCAAATGATTGAGATTGACTCTTATTTTGGTTTGGCGAAGGATACTTTTTCAACTGATGAAATTTACAAAATAGAAATTAAAATGGCAGAGAAGCTTCTTGTTTACGCAAATAAACTTCAAGGATCACTTAAATCTGCTGGTCCTGGTAGATATGTCATTTTTACAACCCGAGGGCTTTTACAGGATATAACGAATGAATTTTCTATTATACCGAATTTGGAAGATCTCGAAGAATTAAAGAAAGAAGTCATTACGTGTGGAATTGGAATCGGTAAAACGGCTTACGAAGCAGAAATTCATGCCGGAAGAGCGTTATTTCATGCTAGAGAGTATGGAAAAGGAAGTTGGATGGTTGCTCTCGATAATCAAACGATAGCGGGTCCATTGGGAAGAGAGGAACAAATTACATATTCTTATGTCTCAAAAGAACTACAAAAAATAAGCGAACAAACATCTTTAAGCATTTCGACACTTAGTAAGTTAGAATCTATTCTTAAAAAAATAGGAAAGAGTGAGATTGGAGCTCACGAACTAGCACAATATATGCAAATCATGCCGAGAAGCGCGCGTAGAATTTTAAAAGAATTAGAGGAACAAGGAATTGCTCAAGTTGTTGGAGAGGAAACCCCTTATTCGCGTGGAAGGCCTAGAAATATTTATAAAATTAGCCTTTGATATTAGAAAAATAGGAAAATTTAATATTCTGAATATTATTACTTAACAAAATAAATAATTAGTGATATAGTTATGGTCATAGCCATAAATAGACCTTAAATATTAGTTTGTAATGGGAGGAAAAATGATTAATCAGGATAGATTGTGGAATCGCCTTATGGAACTCGGGTCCGTAGGAAAACAAGAATCTGGAGGAATTACTCGTTTGTCCTTTACTGAAAATGAGAGAAAAGCTAAAGAATTAGTTACTTCCTATATGGTTGAAGCAGGATTAAAAGTTTACGAAGACACCGTTGGAAATCTTATTGGACGTAAAGAAGGAACTAATCAAAACGCACCTGTTGTACTCGTAGGCTCTCATATTGATTCTGTATATAATGGCGGAAATTTTGACGGACCACTTGGCGTTCTCTCTGGGATTGAAATTCTCCAGACGATGAATGAACAGGGAATTACAACAGTACATCCTATTGAAGTAATTGTCTTTACAGATGAAGAAGGTGCAAGATTTAGCTTTGGAATGATTGGGAGTCGAGGAATTGCTGGAACACTCACTTTGGAAGAACTCCAAAATAAGGATCAACAAGGAATTACTGTAGCTCAAGCGATGAGCGAGGCAGGTTATGACCCATTATTAATTGATCAGTCAGTCAGAAGTATTGGATCAGTAAAAGCCTATGTAGAATTACATATTGAACAAGGTAAGGTGCTTGAAAACGATAATTTATCGGTTGGTATTGTTACAGGAATCGCAGGCCCATTGTGGCTTAAATTCACAATTGAAGGTAAAGCAGGGCATGCGGGGACAACTCCAATGAATGACCGTAACGATGCCTTAGTTGCTGCTTCCCAGATTGTTCAACTAATTGAAACTGAGTCAGCTAAGACAGGTTCAACGGTTGGAACAGTTGGTCAATTGCAGCTGTTTCCTGGAGGAATCAATATAATTCCTGGGAAGGTTGAATTCACCTTGGATCTGCGTGATGTAAATGAAGCAATTCGGGATGGGGTAGAAAACCGAATTTTAGAAGGAGCTAAAAATTTATGTGGACAACGTGGTGTAGGATTGCAAGTTGAAGTTTTACAACGCATTGCACCTTCATTATGCTCTAATGAAATACAAGATATAGCAAAACTAGCTTGTGAAACGATAGGTGTAGAACCATTTTTTATCCCAAGTGGAGCTGGGCACGATTGCATGCAGCTTACAAGTCTATGTCCTATCGGGATGCTTTTTATCCGTTCAAAAGATGGAATAAGCCATAATCCAGCTGAATGGAGTTCAAAGGAAGATTGTACAGACGGTGCTAATGTACTTTATCATACTGTACTTCAGTTATCTAATAATGAATAGAGGGAGATACAATAATGCAAACAATATCATTAGATAGTTTAGTAGAGCAAACAAAAGAAGAAGTAATTAAGTGGAGAAGGCATTTCCATCAGAATCCGGAGTTATCTTTTCACGAGGAAAAAACAGCTCAATATGTGTATGATACACTTCAAACTTTCGGGAATTTAGAGATATCTCGTCCAACAAAGACTAGTGTTATGGCTCGTCTGATTGGTTCTCAGCCCGGCAAGGTGCTAGCAATTCGTGCAGATATGGATGCTTTACCGATCGAGGAAGAAAACACTTTTGAATTTGCCTCTACAAATCCAGGTGTAATGCATGCTTGTGGGCATGATGGTCATACAGCAATGCTTCTAGGCACAGCAAAAATTTTAACTAGTTTAAAAGATAAGATCAAAGGTGAAGTTCGCTTTTTGTTTCAACACGCCGAAGAGTTGTTTCCTGGTGGTGCAGAGGAAATGGTACAAGCAGGAGTAATGGATGGAGTTGATATGGTAATTGGTGCTCATCTTTGGGCTCCTATGAAACTAGGTACAGTAGGTGTAGCTTATGGACCGATGATGGCTGCTCCAGATACTTTCTATATTACTGTTGAAGGTAAGGGTGGACATGCAGCACTTCCTCATGACACGATTGATTCAATTGCGATCGCTTCTCAAGTTGTAACGAATCTTCAACATATCGTTTCTAGAAATACTGATCCGCTTGATAATCTAGTACTTTCTGTTACCAAGTTTATTGGAGGTACAACTCATAACGTAATCCCAGGTTCGGTTGAAATCTGTGGAACAGTTCGAAGTTTCAACGCCGACCTTAGGAAATCAGTTCCTGACCTTATGGAACGAATTATAAAAGGAATAACTGAGGCTCATGGGGCACAATACAAATTTGATTATGAGTTTGGATATCGCCCTGTTATCAACGATGAGCAGATTACGAAGGCTATTGAAGAAACGATTCTAGAAGTGTTTGATGAAAAGACTCTCGACCTTATGAAACCAAACATGGGCGGTGAAGATTTCTCTGCTTTCCAACAAAAGGCACCAGGAACTTTCTTCTATGTGGGAGCAGGAAACAAAGAAAAAGATATTACTTATCCGCATCATCATGCACGTTTTACAATAGACGAGGATGCTTTGGAAATTGGTGTAAAGTTATTCGTTCATGCAACATTTAAGCTTTTAGATTAATAGACTTATGGTTAAGTAGACCTTATTTTATAAGGATCTACTTAATCTAAACCTTTATTTTCTGAATATTAAAACTAATATAAATTTAAAATTGAAAGTGGGGAACAATTTTTGAAAATCTATCATTTATTAGCACTTATTCCATTTATTGCTATTCTGGGCTTTTCATCTTGGGCAAACCACGTTGAGCCATTTGTATTAGGAATGCCTTTTCTACTTTTTTGGGTTGTACTTTGGACTGTTTTATCAACACCAGTTATGTTGATTATCTTTAAATTAGATACGGCGAATAAGGGGGACAGATAAGATGAATAGTGCATTAATTATAATTTTTCTTTTTCTTGCAGTATCGATTTTTCTAGGGGTACAAGCTAGGAAAGGAAAAGACATGAATCTTGAGCAATGGAGTGTTGGTGGAAGAGGATTTGGTACGATTTTCGTCTTTCTTTTAATGGCAGGTGAAATCTATACAACCTTTACGTTCCTAGGTGGAAGTGGTTGGGCTTATGGAAAAGGTGGTCCAACATACTATATCACTGCTTACGGTGCACTTGCTTACATTATGTCTTACTGGTTGCTTCCAAAAATATGGAAATATGCTAAAGAAAATAATTTAATGTCTCAACCGGACTTTTTTGCAAGTAAATACAAAAGTAAAGCCCTTGGCGTTTTAGTTTCATTAGTTGGTGTATCTGCTGTAATTCCTTACCTAGTACTACAATTAAAAGGGTTAGGAAGCATCGTTTCAGAGGCTTCTTATGGAATGATTTCACCAACTTTTGCAATTTGGATCGGTGCTATTTCAGTGACTATTTATGTAATGATATCTGGTATCCATGGATCTGCATGGACTGCAGCGTTAAAGGACATTATGATTCTTGGTGTTGTTCTTTTTCTAGGAATTTATCTACCTTTTCATTATTATGGTGGATTCCAAGCGATGTTTGAAGCAGTTGATAAAGCTAAACCAGGTTTTCTAAATCTCCCTAAAGAGGGATTAAGTGTATCTTGGTTTAATTCTACAGTTCTTCTAACAGCCTTAGGTTTTTATATGTGGCCGCATACTTTTGGCTCCATTTATTCAGCTAAAAGTGAAAACGTATTTCGTAAAAATGCGATTATCATGCCTTTATACCAACTTGTGTTGCTTTTTGTGTTTTTCGTAGGATTTGCAGCAATTCTTCAAGTTCCTGGACTACAAGGTCCGGATGCCGATCTGTCTTTATTAAAATTAAGTAAACAATCTTTTAACCCGTGGTTTGTTGGAATCATTGGTGGAGCAGGGGTATTGACGGCAATCGTGCCGGGTTCGATGATTCTAATGGCATCTGCTACTTTAATTTCAAAAAATATTTATAAAGTGTTTGTACCAACTGCAACAGAAAAGCAGGTTGCAGTTTTAGCTAAATATCTAGTTCCTGTAGTTGCATTATTCGCAGTTTTTTTCACATTTAATGGTGGAACTACATTAGTAACTCTGCTTTTAATGGGATACAGTCTAGTTACTCAATTGTTCCCAACACTTGTCTTTAGTTTAATGAAAAAGAACTTTGTAACGAAGCAAGGTGCATTTGCTGGTATTTTTACTGGAGTTGCAACAGTTACTTATGTCACTATAAGTAATACAACAATCGGATCATTATTCCCAGCACTGCCTCAATATATTAAAGATTTGAATATCGGTGTGATTGGTTTAGTTGTAAATCTTGTATTTTTAGTCGTAGTTAGCTTACTTACTAAAAATATAGCGGTTCAAAGTAAAAAAGAAATTGTAGCTTAAATAAGTATTACTTTTTAGCAAAGGGGGTGATTGATTTAATCAACCCCTATATTTTGTGGAAACATTCTTAAAAATCTAGTAGATTTACAAAGTTAGGTTTTTATCTATGAACTCTTCAAAACTTTTAAAGTATCTGGAACTTGCTTTATACATAGCTAGTCCAATAATTGTTCCAATTGTATTTAGTATTATGTCATCAATATCACATGATCTGTAGTTATAGCCAAGGAACAGTCCAGAAATAGCTTGAATTAATTCGATTGCTAGACTTAATGTAAAACCTATTAAAATCGTTTTTTTGTTTGTTATTTTAAAAAATAGAATAGGGAATGCAAATCCTAGTGGTATAAATAATAAAACATTACCAGCAATTTGTTTTAGAACAATTGAAATTGAGCCATAATTGATGGTATCTACGATCGATTTAAAGGGAATAAAATTATGATTATGTCCCAACTGATCTTCTATCATTACTTGAATTAAATATTTTTGATAGGGGAAAGGAAATAAAGTGAAGTTAATAATACATGTAAAGTAAATACCAAAAATTAACCAATAAAGAAGTTTTAGGAGAGTTATTGAACCTTTTAGAAATTGATATCCAAAATAAAGGATAAAAAAAGTAGAAATAATTGTGCTAGGAAATAAGAAATTTAACAATCAATTGTACCAGCCTTTCATATTAGCAGACTTAATAACTTAGTGATCCTGAACCTTGAATTCTTTTTCCATTCATATTTTCCATATTTCATAAGTATATGTGTGACCAGTAATGACTGAATCATCGGTATCCACATATGGGGAACCAATACTGGACTCTTCAAATCCTAATCTAGTGATTAATACACTTGAGCCACCTTTTACTTCATATACATGAATTGTGAAGTATTTGTCACCTCCCCAATTTTTCATATTAACCTTACCAGTTACACTTCCTTTTGTAGATTTATAGGTTCCAATGGAAAGTTGATGTGTCATACTAAAAGTAAAATTTTTAGTTGCAGCATGTACTGCTAAGGGGCTCATCATAAGCGTTCAAAAAAATAATAGAGAAATTATTTTTTTGCTTGTTCTTCTGTGAATAAAACTCACAATATTTACCTCCGTTTCCAATCGTTTTTATTACACATAGAGAATATCATATTTGTATAGTTTTCCTTCATCATTTTTATGTCAAATTTTAGAAACTTACTAAATTAGTTTGATTAGTTCACAAACTTTATAAGCAACTGAGGAAGTAACTAGTTTGATTTAAGCCGTATTAATAATTAAATTTTGCTTAGAAATATAGTGTGTTAACAAGCTTTTTTGGAAAAAATAATAGCTTTTAACCCAATTCCCCCAAATGAATATTTATAGTTAAAAAGATTTTAAGAATAGAGAATCCCTTAGAAAACCACCAATTATAGGTGGTTTTTCTATTTGAGTAATATAATATTGGCCTATTTAACATAGATTTCTTCTGAAATTAGCCGTATCAAACTGGAAAATTCAATAAAATCAAGGCAAAAATAACCCAAGTTTAAATCAAAGGGAAATCAATTTTAATTGTAGAACTTTTCCTTTATTGGTTGGTATTATTTGAAATTGTTCAGTTGGTTTTTAGGAAGGAGATTACATACGCAGTTATAAACGATTAATTCAGTGAAAAATCATTATTTAATCAGAAAAAACAATATTGATACTTTTTTTCAAAATTAAAATCACATCAACACTTAATATAATAAAACTAGATCAGGAAAAGGAACATCTTAGAGTATGGAGGAAGTAATATGAAAATTGAACAATTAAGTCATCTTTGTGGGGTTTTAGAGAGTGGTTCCTTTACGATTGCAGCACAGAAATTTTTTATGAATGAAGCTGACTTGAAAGAATCAATCATTAGTTTAGAAATTGAATTCGGCATAAAGTTAATTGAGTGTGACGACGAATCTAAAGTGGTGCCTTCTTTTGGATGTTTACAAATTATTTCATATATAAAGGAAATCGTAAGGAATTGTCGAGAAATTGAAGAGGAAATTAAATCCTTACATAAAAAATCTTCTGTTAATACAATGTATGATGTGAGTATGTTTTAACTCATTATAGTTTTAAATATAGGACCAAATCATAATTGATTTGGTCTTTTTGAATAACGCTTACTTTTCAAATAAACGGCAAAAAAAAGGCTACAAATTCAGTAGCCTTCTTTTAATTTGTCTCATATATAATTTTCCCGGTCCTGGAAGTATCATAATCTCCTAAAGAATCAACCTCTGATTGAAACTGATTTGAAGATAAAATTTCTGTGACAATTCTGATCAGTCGTTCATTTGGAGGTTTTTTTAAGATGACAAGGTCATATTGTTCTGTGATTAGTGGAATAAAATCAATTCCTACAATTTTAGCAGCTTTTTCAATTCCGACTCCAACATCTGCTACCCCGGTAGAGACAGCAGAGGCCACGCTTAAATGATTGCTTTCTTCATGCTCATATCCGTTAATTTTTTTAGACGAAATTTCGTTGATACGGAGCTGTTCATCGAGAAGAATTCGTGCACCCGAACCTTTCTCTCTATTTATGATCTTTATATCTTCACGTTCTAAATCTTTCCAAGATGTAATCTTTAAAGGGTTACCTTTTTTAACATATAAACCTGCTTTCCTAGATAGCAGATTGAATAAAATAAATGGATGTCCCACTAAAATTTTTTTAAGATATGGTAGATTATACTCTCCTGTATCTCCGTCAAAAAGATGAAGGCTAACGATGTCACATTCGCCATTATACATAGAAATAAGACTGTTTAAGCTTCCAGTAAAAGATCTTAAAGATTTATAGGATGAGTTTTTCTCGATCTGTTTACCGAGCATATCTAAAACTAAATCTTGGCCACTAATAACAACATGATTTGATTCTTTTGGATCGCTTCTGCGAGGTTCAGAAACAGAGGCAGGCAATGTGGTGTTCGGATTGGTTTTATTGTTTTTTATGTAATTATCCAAGTCATTTGCTGCTATTCTCATCTGTCTTCCTACACGGAATACAGGTAATTCACCTTTTTTGACAAGGTCATAAATGGTTAATTTCGATACTTTTAAAAACTGTGACACTTCCTCGATTGTATAGGAAAGTTCCATCGTCATTTACATCCCTCCATTTTCTATTTTAACTCAATGCCTTTTAAAAAGCATATTCCTAGTAAGGTTAATGGAAATTTTAAAATTCTATTTCTTATTTAGTTATAACTAAATATAATTAGATATAACTAGTTATGTTTTAGAAAGGAAGGCTGATGAATAATGAAAAAATTTTATTCTTTATTTTTATCGATAACGATGTTATTAGGACTAGCAGTATCCGGTTGTTCAACAAATGAACAAGCTACAAAGTCTACAGGCAAGAAACAAGAAACTGTTCAAAAGAATGTGGAATTGACGATCTCAGCAGCAGCTAGCTTACAGGATGCACTAAATGATATTAAAGCAAACTTTGAAAAGGCAAATCCTAATGTGAAAATAAATTTTAACTTTGGAGCATCCGGAGCATTACAACAACAAATTTCTCAAGGAGCACCGGTAGATCTTTTCTTCTCGGCTGCAGAAGACAAATTTAATAATCTAGTACAAGATGATCTAATTGATAAGAGCCAAGGTAAAGATGTAGTTGGGAATGAACTGGTATTAGTTGTACCAAAAGATACAAAAAAAGAAATTAACTCCTTTGAGGATCTTACGAAAGCAGATAAAATTTCAATCGGTACGCCAGAAGCGGTACCAGCAGGACAATATGGTAAAGAAACATTGGAAAATTTAAATGTTTGGAAATCAATTGAAGGAAAAGTAGTATATGGTAAGGATGTTAGACAAGTACTTTCTTATGTAGAAACAAATAATGTAGATGCAGGGATTGTATATAAAACAGATGCGCTGAAATCAACAAAAGTTAAGATTGTAGCAACTGCAGCTGAAAGTACACATGATCCAATTATTTATCCGTTAGGCGTAATAAAAAATAGCAAGCAACCTAAAGAAGCTAAAAAATTCTATGAATATCTTCAAAATGATGAGTCTATGAAGATATTAGAGAAGTATGGGTTTAAGGGACTAAATTAACTGACATTAGCTGACATAAGTTTTAGAAATGAGCCGATTAGTTGATTGGCTCATTTTTCTTTTAGTGGAAATATTAAAGAAGCTTATCAAGTATTCGATACAGATGATTAGAACATCTTTAAAATACAAGGATTCGTACGTTCTATATAAAGAACAGTTAGGTAGCTTTGTTAAAGCTTGTTTAGAAGAGGAAATTTAAGAGAGGAGGATATTAATAGTAAGAATGGGAATTGGTTAGAAAAATTTATATCAATGCCGAATAATATTAGTGCATGTATTCCTTTATTGATATATTGAAGAGTTTTCGGTCTCTTTTCCCTTTTTGACCAATTAGCCAGTACCAGCTTTGTCCAATATAAAAAGAGTTTGAAACAAGTTGTTCAATATACTTTGAAATAATTCCATTGATTTTTTCTTTTTCAATTTTATTTTTTATAGACAAGGCAATGACAAAATAGGATTTATCACTTTCAAATTCAAGTAATTGTAGATGATATTTACCACCTTTTTTTTCATTAAAATCATTTAATACGTGATCTATACAGTTTCGGACGTCAATTTTATATTTAGCTGCATCGTTCCAATTTGATATAAGAGAGTCATTTAATGATACAGTTAAGATGTAATATGATGCATAGTCTTTAGGATTAAATTTTCGTTTCTCACCTGTATTTTGATATAAAGGTGGAACAACAAATTTTTCATAATCAGCAAAAAAATCTTCAGTCATGTTTAATACCTACTTTCTAGATTGAACAAAAGTTTACTATATCGAATCTTAATTTAGTTTTTCCTATTCTTTCCAAAAATAGACAGGTAAAGATGAATTGGATTAAGGAAAAGAAAATATAAAATTTTTAGTAAAAAGCAGAGTTGAAAAAATTCAACTCTGCTTTTTTTATTTTAATCGGATAGACAATGGAATTTTTCAATCTATTTAGCTTTATAGTATTTGAAGCGAGAATACTAGGGAGGTAAAATCACCATTTGCAAAAGCATCATTACAATTGTAGAACATGACATCATTCTCCTTTTTGATTCTCATACCAGACTGAAAATCATGGAATCCCACCATTCGTTCTTCTTCCCACACATTAAAAACATTTAAAAAGCCACTAGAGCATTTTAAGATTAGTTCTGATTGAGTTTCACTTTTCCATATAATCACTGTTTTTTGTTTTGGGGCATCGTTGATTGATATACCATTTTCGGATATAAACCCGATACCTTGATTTCTTGGAGAATTTGAACTCAAAAATTTCAACCTAATCACTTTTTCTTCTTTCATTTGAAATACTTCTGTATGAAAAGTTTCATCGGATTTTACAGACTTGTTAGTACTATACACTTTTTCTTTTACTAGTAACATTTTCACTTATCTCTCCTGTTAAGTTATTTTGATCCCCTAATGTTAATTTCAAAAAGTAACACAATCCTAAACAGGGGATACAGACTAATGCCATACCTAAAAAAGCAAAAGATGGAGATATAGAGTAGAGGTAACCACTTACTAATGTTAAAATACCGCTACCTAAACTTAAACCCAGAGCTGCATAAACTCCATGAGCAAAGGGGAAGTACTTATTTTCAATGTTTTCATCTAAGTATTTTACAAAGGCATACTGAGTAAGCCCAAACGTAATAGAATGTAATAATTGAGACAATACAAAAACTGAAATACTGTTAAACGAAAAGATCAATACCCATCTTAATATGGATGCACTTACACTAAACAGTAATAAAACTGGAACAGATCGTCTTTTAAATAGAGAGTCTGATATATAGAAGAAAACAATTTCTGATATTACTGCAATGATTAAGATGAATCCTGTTAAACTAGTTTTTACCCCAATACTTTTCAAAAAAAGCACAGCATAACTATAATATGCTGCATGTGCAGCCTGAAGGGTGATGCAGATCGCTAAAACTATTAAAAATGCTTTTGATTTAAACAACTTAAACAATGGAACTTTCTTTGATATGATTTTTGCTTTTAAAGGTAAAGGAGCGTTAATGGTAGTTAAGAAAGAAAGTAGAACACATCCAATGATCAAAAAGTAAATAACTACATTTTCACTTTTTAAAGATATGATTATTCCAGTTAATGATAGAGAAATAATATAGCCAATCGAACCATATGATCTACTCTTTCCATACTCTATTTTGCTTTCCCTAATAAGGATAGATGCCATAGACTCATACATAGCTAAAGGCATTGGATAAACAAGGCTTAGTAAAACTGTAATAAAAGCTACTGCAATTAAACTATTAAACGGGATTAATATGATTAATAGCGTAACAGAAGTTAAGGAAACCACTTGATTTAATCTTGCTAAATTTAGGTATCTACTGATAAATGGAAAAATAAAAAAGGTTGTTATTGACCTTGTTATTAATCCTAAAGCAATGATTAGTCCAGCTTCATCAGCTGTAAAACCTTTACTTGTTGTTAGCCAAGTAGACCAATAGGGCACGAAGATTCCGAAAGTGAAGAAAAACCCAAAAAACTGTAAAGACATCCATCTTTGAGCGGTCATTTGATTCCTCCAGTTTCGGAAAAATTATTATTTTGTTTCATAATAAAATCACGCACTTTTTGAAAACAATATTCAGTAGCATACTGATCATAATTAGAAGTTGATTGATCGGTAAAACCATGACTTCCTTCTACATTAAGAATTTGAATCCTATCTTTTGTTTTCAATTCAGTTATGACAATTTCAGGGGCAAATGATTTTTCTTTTGTTGGGAATACTAGTAGGGTCTCACATTTTGGACTAACCTCTAAATAGTCCCTAATCCTCGAACCATAAAATCCAATTACTCCATCAAATAACCCGTCATATTTACTGCATAGCCATGCAATCGTTGCACCTACACTAAAACCCAAAATATACAAATTAGCACACTTAGTTCGAAGTTCTTTTGCAAGAGTGATCATTTTATTAGTAGCTAACTCAAACCCAATCTCATTCACAAAATGCTGATAAGCTTTGATTTCATCTTTATAGCAATAGTTCTCAATATTACTTAATAGATTTGGACATACAACTGTAAATCCTAACTTATTTAAACTGTCGCAAATATCTTTTATATGTTTGTTAATACCATAAATTTCGTGAACAACTAAGATGGTGGTATTATGAAACTCGCAATTATTCAATTTTTAATCACCTCTAACTTAGAAAAAATAGGAATAGAATTTTGTTCTATTCCTATCATTGTGTAACAGAGTCCAAAAACTTGAGTTGAGTTTCAGACTGATTGCAAGCGCTTGACTTTCGAGGCGCGAAGCCTGGTGAGGAGCGGAGTTACCTTTGAGGGTAATGAGCACCGCTCAACAGGCGAAGCAACGAAGAAAGCGAGCATTTGTCAACAGTCTGCTAGATTTTTACTTGCATCTGGATCATTCCAGTGAAAGTAGGGTTTGCAGTCCACTCTGGATTTTCTAAATCGTATAATGAATCGATTGTTGGAAAACGAGTTATTACTTCCTTAAGAATCTCCATGATCTCTACACGAGCAAAAGCAGCAGCAATACAAGTATGATAACCTCCACCGAAAGCTACATGACGGAAACCTGTTCTACTTATATCCATTTTGTCAGGATTTGCAAATACTCGCTCGTCTCGGCCAGCAGAAGCTAAGAAGAAATAAACTGAATCATTTTTCTTGATTTGCTGTCCGTGTAATTCGATATCATTTGAAGCATGTCTAACAATATATTGGATTGGCCCTTCTAGTCTCATTGTTTCATCTAATACTTTTGGAAGAAGAGACATATCATTTTTAAGCATTTTTAGAACATCTTGATTCTTAAATAGAAGATGTAATGTATTACTTAACACAAATTGAGGAATTTTATGTCCACCGAAAATTAAGTGCATTGTTTGAGCAATTAATTGATCATCAGTAAGTTCACCATCTTCACCAGGAGTCTCAGATATTAACCTACTTAACAAATCATTTTTCTTTTCTTTTCGTCTTTCCGCAATCGCATCTGAAAGGTATGTCCAAATTTCTCTTACACTTCCTCTAACTTGTTCACTAATTTTTTTACTAGGAACATGAGACACAACGAAATCTTGCATAAATAATGCGATATCATCAGACCACTTAATGAATCTGTCAACTTCTTCACCAGGAATTCCTAACATTTTACAAAGTACCATCGCAGGAATAGGGTGTGCGATCTCTTTTACAAAGTCAAATGAACTTATGTTTTTTTCAAGTACTTTATCAACGATTGTAGAAACAATTTTCTGAATTTCCGGAGCAATAAGTTCAATTTCATTAACTAAAAAGGCTCTGTTCATATAACCTTTTAACTGTGAATGAACTGGTCGATCATTATAGACCATCCAAGTCTTAATGATATCGATTATATCTTTAAAATGTTGATCTTCTCCTTCAGCGAGATTACTCATTTTATTCGGAATTACATTACTTGAAATAAATTTATCCCCAAGTAAATTCTTGGACACATCCTCATACCTAGCTATAAACCAGGATTGCATTTCTTCATGCCAAAAAACAGGTGCATCATTTCGTAATCTTTCATATAATTCGTATCTGTTTTCAAAATACTCTTTACTATTTAAACTGAACTGCTCGACAGATTGTTTTACATTTATACTCATATTATTTCCTCCTGTTATACTACAATTATTTTTTTATTGGATTTTCTTACAAAATTTCCAATATCCATATCACCTAAATGACATATTACATCACAAACAAAACGTGAACGCTCAATAATATTAGAGATATTAATCAATTGTTGTAAGACTTCCTTATCTAATTTCAACAAAGAATTCTCACTATTTAAGTTAAAAAGATAATCGTAGGTGAACTGGATATTATGAGTAATCTTTTTATCTATTTCTCTATTAACTTTTCTTTCTAAGAAACATTTCTTTGTAATTTGATTTAATAGAAAAAGTTTTAATTCATTTTCTATTAGGAGACTCAATTTACTATACATTGGTTGTGCATAGTTTATCTTGATCACTAATGTATCTATAAAATCATGGATAATAGATTGTAGTGGTTCCGATATGAACTTACGGTAATTTTGTAAAATTTCCCTAAGTATATTATTTTTAATGTCTTCCATAATCTTTGGAATGAAATAAAGTAATTCAGATCTACTAATTTCAGGGAAAAAAAGCATTGCCTCTTCTAGCATCGCGCCTTCAGTAAAATATTTGTTAAGTAATTGAGCAAATCTATTTTCTCCATAAAATTGAATTAAATCTTTTAGATCTGATAGGGCATAGGATAATGTATCTGCTATGTCTACAATCGATTGTTCAATGACATTTTCTTGATATGTCAAAAATAAGGGTTCTAAATAGTCTGTCATATACCCGTAATAGCCTTTGATTAAACCGTTATATTCTTCTCTAATTAAAGGAATTTTGGTTTTGTATTTCATTAAGGCTGTAAGGGTTCTGTATTTAAAATCATCCGAACTATTAACTAAAATTTTAACGCTCTGTGCATTCGATTCAAATCCACCCATAGTTTTCATCATTTCATCTAGCGCTCGTTCACCGGTATGTCCATATGGTGGATGACCAATATCATGAGCTAGACTAATAGCCTTTACTAAATCTTTATTTATGGGTGTAATATTATTCTCTTGAAAATAATGGTTAAGATGTTCCACGATTAAGCCTGAAACATGGCATACGTCAATAGTATGGGACAAACGATTATGGCAATGCTCTGAGTTGGGAATTAACTGTGTTTTTTTTGCTAAATTTTTTAAATGGGGGGATTCTAAAACTGCATTAAAGTCATGTAAGAACGCAATATTCGCTACTTGCGTTTGCTTGTCAGATAATCTTAGGTGGTCAAAAGTATGATACATGGCCTTATACATATCAATAAACCCCTTCTATAAACAGTAATTTAAGAAAACATTTAAATGACATAAAAAAACCAAGATAAAGTAGGACATATTCTCCACTAATGAGATAAGTCCTACTTTATCTTGGTTCGCAAAAAAAGTTGAAATTTTAAAGGTATATAAAGCCCTTCAAATAGGTGAAGAATACGCACTTTTAAATAGTCTAAGATTAATAGAGTATTTAAAAGGATCTATTCAAAGGGATATGGTTATCCTTTACTAAATTCAGCTTTTTTTTACTAATAAAGTAAAAATTACCTCGTAGTCTAATTCTTAACGGGAATTAGGTAGAGACTCCCAGACCATATTTCTGGAGATATACGAGCTATAATATATTTATGGTAACTAATGGTAAAATTGGAAATAATAACCTGCAGAATTATCAATTAATATATTACATTCAATCAAATTAAATATCAACAGTGTCTATATGAGGATAAAGTATGAAGTTTTTTGGGTTAATTTAACTAGAACGCTATATGAAAGCTCAATTTATAAAGACGCATTTAGTTGAGCGATGATTCATTTTCGATATTGACAGTGAATTTACTGTGTAATAGTATAATAGTTAATTTTTAAATATTAAGTATTTTTAGAAAAATAGATTTGGCTTATACATAATGGAAAGATGATAGTGAGTTTCATCAAAAGGTTTGAGTTATACGCAGTTACTGTGTCCTTAAAATAAATAGATTGCTAATTTAGGAGGAGTAATAATGAAAGCGATTACTGAAGGTGCTTTATTATGGGAACCAACTAGGCAGCAAATTGAAAATGCTGGAGTTAGCCATTTTATGAACTGGCTCGAAAATGAAAAAAATCTATTTTTCAATACACAAAGTGAGTTATGGAAATGGTCTGTCGATGAATTAGAGTCCTTTTGGGAGAGCGTATGGAAATATTGTAATGTAATTTCATATGCACCATACGATCATGTTCTTGAAGAGCGAAAAATGCCAGGCGCAAAATGGTTTACCGGCTCTAAAATTAATTATGCAGAACATGTATTTCGAAATGATAAAGGAGACCAACCTGCATTAATTTTTCAATCAGAAATTACTCCAAAAACAGAAATAAGTTGGAAAGAGCTTAAGGAAAAGACAGGCTTGGTCGCAAATTCTTTAAGAGAATTAGGTGTTAAATCTGGGGATCGAGTTGTGGCATATATGCCTAATATTCCTGAAACGATCATTGCCTTTTTAGCTTGTGCAAGCATTGGAGCAATTTGGTCCAGCTGTTCACCAGATTTTGGAACGAGTAGTGTAATTGACCGATTTAAACAAATCGAACCGACTATTTTATTTGCAGTGGATGGTTATTCTTATAATGGAAAAGTTCAAAATAGGTTATCAAGCGTGGACGAGCTACAGTCTGAATTACCTACATTAAAGAAGACAATTTTAGTGCCTTATGTAAATTTTGATGAATCGAAAATGGAAGTTGAAACAGTTTTTTGGAATGAATTATTAGTGGGAAGCAGTGAACTTACTTTTGAAAGTGTTCCTTTTGATCATCCACTATGGATTCTATTTTCATCGGGGACAACAGGGTTGCCTAAACCAATTGTACAAAGTCAAGGTGGAATATTAGTTGAGCAACTTAAGACATTAGTAGTTGAACAAGGAATAAATCAAGATGATGTCATGTTTTGGTTTACTACTACTGGTTGGATGATGTGGAATCAATTAGTAGGAGGCTTGTTATCTGGCAGTACGATATTATTGTTTGATGGAAGCCCAACTTATCCTAGTCTACATGTTTTATGGGACCTTGCAGAAGAAGTAGGTGTAACATTTTTTGGCACAAGTGCAGGATTCTTAAGTGTGTGTGAGAAGCACGCAATAAAGCTAAAAGATAGACATAGTTTTTCTAAATTAAAGTCTATTTGTTCAACGGGATCCCCACTATCAGTCGAAGGATTTTCCTGGGTATATGAAAATATAAGAGATGACATCTGGCTTGTTTCAACTAGTGGAGGTACTGATGTTTGCACAGCTTTTGTTGGAGGTTCACCGATTCTTCCTGTTTATGCTGGAGAGATTCAAGCTCGTTCATTAGGTGCTCATGTACAATCATTTAATGATGAGGGAAAATCAGTTATTAATGAGGTGGGAGAACTAGTAATTACTTCTCCTATGCCATCCATGCCGCTTTATTTCTGGGGTGATTTGTATAATGAGCGTTATCTTGAAAGTTATTTTGAAGTTTATCCAGGTATTTGGAGACATGGAGATTGGATTAAAATTGATGAAAAAGGTAGTTGTGTCATTTATGGGAGATCAGATTCAACAATAAATAGACATGGAGTACGTCTAGGTACAAGCGAAATCTATCGAGTTGTTGAGTCACTTGATGAGATAATGGAAGGTTTAGTAATCGATTTAGAACTACTAGGCCGTCAGTCATTTATGCCATTATTTGTTGTACTTAAACATGGGGTTGTTTTGACAAATGAATTAAAGGAAAAAATAAAAGTAGAAATTAAACAGAAGGTTTCACCGCGATTTGTACCTAATGAAATTTATGAAGTTGAACAAATTCCAAAAACATTAAGTGGCAAAAAATTAGAAGTTCCAATACGTAAAATATTATTAGGGTTTTCTCCTGAAAAAGTTGTCAATCAAGGTTCAATGTCTAATCCGGAGTCATTAAAGTTTTTTACCGGGTTGGCACAAGTTTTAAATGAACAAAGTTGAAATCAGTCTAAAACGTTATCTTCATTATGAGATAGCGTTTTTTTTAGGCTCTGTTAAGATATATTGTTGATTTTCTTATGCAACTACCTGGCAGATTAATTGAATAAAGATAATTGTAAAATGATGTAAAAAGAGGCAAAATAACTGTTAATACTATCTTCTATGGTACGAAGAAATAAGGAGATGACAATATGTCAGAAGATGAATTATTCTCAAATAAGGCATCTAATGTTTATGAAATATATTCAAAAATCCTCGATTTATTGAAAGAAATAGGTGCATTTGAAATTAAGTTTAAAAAGACCTCTATTCATCTTTTGAATAAATCTTCTTTTGGAGGAGTTCATCCAAAAAAGAAATGGTTAGATTTTAATTTAGTTACAAACCACCAAATTGAACACGAAAAGATTACTAAAATTGAACAAGTTTCCAAAAACCGATTTCACAATAATTTTAGATTCCATAGTGTAGACGATCTAAATCAAGAGTTTTTAGTTCTTTTAAAAGAATCATATCAATTGATGTGTTAGTTAGAGAAAGGATAATTTTTACCAATGAATAGCAGTTTCTTAGGATTTATATCTGGTCTAGAACAAAATTGCAGTTTAGTAGTATAAGGAATGAAAAAATAAATTGTTTAATTCAATGTAGTTGATAGATTTAATTCTAAGGAGTGAACTCAATGAAATTCAAGTTCTATAATGATTATAGACCAATAGAAAAGCGTTCTTTCTTTTTACAAGAAAAACTTATCCTTGGGTAAAAATGTGGGATTATGGAGAAAAAAGCTTATTTAGAAACATGCACTAGAAAAAATATAAATAATATATTGGAGATATCCCGTTTGAATGCTTGAGGAGGATATTATGAAACCAATGTTACCTAGTGAAAAATATTTCGGTAATTTAGAACTAGTTTATGCATTTTATGGGGCTATGCCTACAGGTGTTACTGTTTCAGAAACCGGTCGTATTTTCATTTGCTTTCCGAAATGGGGAGACGATGTTAAATTTACGGTGGGGGAAATTGTTGAGGATAGATTGCAGCCTTATCCTAATTTACAAGCCAATTTGGTTAACCCCGAGAATATCACAATGACTTTCATCAGTGTCCAAAGTGTAGTTGCTGATGGAAGGGGAACGCTTTGGATATTAGATACAGCGGCACCCAATTTTTCTGAACCTATTAAAGGGGGGGCAAAATTAGTCGCTGTTGATTTAGAAACTAATACAATAAGAAAAGTATATACCTTTACAGAAGATGTTGTCCTGCCTACAACTTATCTGAATGATGTCCGTTTTGATTTTCGTGTTGGAAAAGCAGGTTATGCCTATATAACGGATTCATCTTCAAGAGGACCAGGAGCTATTATCGTCGTAGATTTATCAAATGGTAACGCATTTAGACGGTTAAATGGGGCAAATTCAACATCGCCCGATCCCTATTTTTTACCGAAAGTAGAAGGTCAAATTTTAGTGAATCGAAACAAAGACGGTTCAACTTCTCCATTTAGATTGGCGTCTGATAGTCTTGCCATTTCTCCCGATGGAAAGATATTATTTTTTGCTCCACTAACTAGTCGTCACTTGTTTTCGATTTCAACAGAAGCCCTTAGAGACAGAACGATACCGGACATGGATGTACCTTATCATGTGAAGTATTGGGGAGAAAAAGGTGCGTCTGATGGAATGATCACCGATGCAAATGGAACTGTTTATGCTGGAGATTATGAAAACAACTGTATCCGTAAGATATTTCCAAATGGTATAATGGAAACTATCGCACATGATCCGAGAATTTTGTGGCCTGATACTTTTTCAATTGGTCCGGATCAATATTTGTATTTCATTGTGAACCAATTACATCGACAGCCTAGATTTCATTATGGAGAAGACTTACGACAGAAACCTTATAGTTTACTTCGTATCAAAATTGATGAATTCCCTTCTCCGACCTTCTCATAATAAAAATAGTCAATGTAATTGTTTTAATTAAATAGTGTAAAACAAACAAAGGTTTATTTACTTCTGCCAAATAAACTCAAAATGAATTAATAGGAACAGTTTATTTAGTGAGTGGTAAACCGTTCCTGAAAAATTTTTTATAATATCGGTAAGTTCAATGCTGTATTGATATTATTTAAATCCAAACTGATCTGTTCGTTTGTATCCCAAGCATGGTACCATCCTTTTTCTGCCATATATTTGGATATTTGTTCATGCATATCAAGAGCTTCCACTAAATGGCGAGTGAGCATTTCTTTAATTTCCGGTGTTCCTGCCTCCGTAACAGCCATGGCATAATTTCTAATACCACTTTTAGCTGAAATGAGTAGATCCATTGCAACCACTTGATCCGATAGTGCGTCCATGCCAGTTAAAGTTTCAATGATTGGATTCATGTTTATTCATCTCCTAATTTACTGCTTAGCGTTGGAAAGGATAGTAGCATATTCTTGTAATTGTCTCGTAGATATATCAATGTCTTGCTGCATAATATCTTTTAATAGCTGATCTGTAAGTAACGCTTTCATCGTTTTGGATTTAGTTAAACAAGTGGTCTTAAATGCAGCCATCTCATGGACCTCAAGAACTTCATGTAAGGTGTAGTTCATTTTTTATACCTCCTTCTTCAAGGTTTCAACAGGACTTTTATACAATTATCCATTTTTGTGTCAAAAATCTCATAGCCACGCTTTGCTTCACTAAGTGGAAGTACATGACTTACGACATCTCCTGGGTCAATTTTCCCGGTCGACACTAATTCAAACATATATGGCATATAATGAATCACAGGTGCTTGTCCAGATCGAATATTGACGTTTCGGTTCATAATATCTCCCATAGGGAATCCATTATATCTGCCACCGTAAACACCTGTAACTTGAATTGTCCCGCCTTTACGCACTGCTTGTGAAGCCATGATAAACGCACTGAATGCTCCACCATGAAGTTTCATTCCGCTCGCCAGGAACTCTAAATCAGTCATTTTACCGTCCATTCCAACTGCATCAATGACAACATCAGCGCCGCCCTTTGTTATTTCTTTCAAATGCATTCCCACATTTTCAAAGTGTTCGAAATTTACAATTTCAACTTTGTTGGTACGTTTTGCGTGTTGCAAACGATAGTCTACATAATCTACGGCAATGACACGCTTTGCTCCTTTTAGCCAACAAAATTTTTGAGCAAAAAGACCAACCGGACCACAGCCAAGAACAATAACTGTATCTCCACCCTTTACTCCTGCATTGTCAACACTCCAAAAACCAGTAGTCATCGCATCTGCAATAACTGCTAACTTTTCATCTGGTTCTTCACAAGTCTCTGGAATTTTGAAATGAGTAAAGTTGGCAAATGGCACTCTTAAATATTCGGCTTGCCCACCTGGATAGCCACCCGTATTACCAGAATATCCGAAATAGGCACCCATATCACCATTATCATTAGAATTATCACATTGGCTTTCCAAATTTGTTTTACAGTAATGGCATTCACCGCATGCTATATTAAAGGGGATATTTATTTATTTAACGAGGTTTATAACGGTCTACAAACAGCAGTGAATATTGGCAAACCTAACAATGAGCATTTTTTTGAGCAAATGAAACAGTTAGTTAATTATATTAATCGTGCTATTCCAACTATATTAAGCAACATCGAATTAAAGGAAATGAAAAGCTTATTGAACTAAAGCAATACTTTAGCTCAACAAGGACAACGAGAAATTCGAGAAATAATATAGAATTTAATATTGGAACTAAAATATTCAGAGGTGCGAGACAGTGAAAATAAGATTAGACAAAGCAACAGACTCAGATGCACAAGTAATTTTCGATATGCAAGTGAAAGCCTTTATGCCATTATTAGAGAAATATAAAGATTACGATACTAATCCAGCAAATGAACCGATTGAAAATGTTATTAGGAGAATTAACTATTCTTCTGGTGATTTTTATAAAATTTATTATAATGATGTACTTGTAGGAGCAATTTGTATCTATTGGAAAGAAGAAACTAAATTTTGGATCAGTCCAATGTTCATTTTACCAGAATACCAAGGATTGGGAATTGCCCAGAAAGCTATCCAGTTAATCGAGGAACAATTTCCACAGGCAGCTACTTGGGAATTAAGAACAATTTTAGAAGAAAAACGTAATTGTTATTTATACGAAAAAGTGGGTTATAGACTTAATGGAGAAACAATACGATTAAATGAAAATATTACACTTGTTAGTTATAAAAAAATTTGTTAACGCTTATGCAACTAACTCAAGCATTAGTTGTATAAGATTACGGTCGGTATTGCGGCTTTTTTTAATGAAGTAAATGGCGGGATAGTTTCATATTGTTTCAATACCAACGATAGATATATTCCAACAAAAGATCAAAATGTGATATCGTTTAAATATGATTTTTCTAGAGTAGAAACATGAGAAAGGTGTGCAGAAGTGTGAACAAAAGAATATTTTTGATTTTATTTACTGTGATTTTACTATCAGTATCTGTGGGTTGCGGAAAAATCACTGAACAGACGTCGTCAAAAAAAGTGGAAACTCCAACGAGCACGGCTTCTAAGACAGTAGAAACTAATAAGACTACATCTGACGATGACAAAGAAAAACCAACGAGTGATAGTGAACCAAACAAAAGTGTTCCTGCATCTAGCACTTCAAAGGCAACAGGTACAACGGGCGGATTTGATTACAGCAAATATACCCTAATTGTAGTAAACGGCGGGGATATGTCGGGACATAGACAGCCGAATGTCAAAGTAGATGTTGGATATGGAGAACGGGAATATTGGGCGTATACAAATGAATACAGTCAGCTAATACGTGTTGAGGCGAAAAAGATAACACTTCAAAATTCGAATACTGATCATGTTTTGTCATCAGGTAGATATTACGCTGATGAAGCAAATGTTCCTGGTACAGAGAGTCCGATCTTGGATAAAGGGCATGTGATTGCAGACTCGCTTGGTGGAGTATCAAACGCATATAACATTACACCTCAGAACAGCAATCTTAATAGGCACGGTGATCAAGCTTATATGGAAAAAGTGATTCGAGATGCAAGAGGTTGCACTGATTTCGTAGCAGTGATTCAATATCCAAATACTAAGACGCAAATTCCTAACCATTATAAATTCACATACAAAATTCAGGGCAGATCCATTACAGATGAATTTGACAATGTAAACCCAGATGAAGTGAACAAAAATTTAGGGAAAACGACAAATGCGAGCAGTACTCCACCGAAAACAAACAATGCATCTTCAAACAAAACGAAAAATAGTAATGAAGATGTTAGTAAAGTGGATACCAATCATAACGGAAGTGTTACAATCGCTGAAGCCAAAGCTGCTGGCTTTAAAATGCCAATTACGCGCGATTCATGGCTCTATAAATATATGGATGATCGAGATGGTGATGGCTTAGTAGGCGAATAAATGGTGTCAATAGTTAGCGTTATAAATTTTATATTGCCATTTTCATCAAATGATTCACCAAAGAATAATGTATCAATAACATAGTTTTCTTATTAAAACTTTACCCCTTTAAGTATGCTTAGTTATGTAAGCTTTTAAATGGGTAAAAAAATGGGGGTTTTTAAACGTATAAGACTTTTCATGGGTGTATTAATTCATTTATTCTAATCAATGAAAATTAACATTCGTGATTAATAATTTTGCCTTGATCAGTCAGTTTAACAAGAGCCGCATAACCGATCCCTTTTTTTACGACAGTTGCCATACCTTCACCAACAAGTATATTTAATGTTTTTAGTTCGTCTTTGTTTAATTTTGTATATCGGTAATAACCATCACCAATTTTGTGAATTAATCTGCCTTCTCTTGTCATTCCTAAAACAGTAGTCATATGTTTCCCTTCTTTCGAAAGTGGTTTGGATTAATGATTACATACCTATCGTATATTGTTTGTGCAAATTTGTCTGTGAATAATTTGTGAAATATTGAACAAGAGTTTAAGTCTGTAATAATTTGGAAGGATAAACATATTTTCATCTCGCCATACTATTTTTGTGTCTAATAAATGGAGGTGTGTTGGTATATCGTTTCAAAATCGTGGTATCGGACATCCTGAACATCAAGATGATCCAAATAAATTACATATCGTCGCAGTACGAAAAAATGGCGATGGTGATATTACAGATGTAAAATTTCAAAATGGTGAAATAGTCGGGATCGAACAAGCCATTGCGATGGCAGAACTTGAACAAATTGAAGATGTAAACACAGGTCTAACTCGTGGAGATAATCCACATAAAACACTTCGTTCTTATCCTGATGGTGATCCTACAAATAATTTAAGTAATTTACCTACTTTTTAGTGTCTATACGCTAAAAAGGTGCACAAGTTATGTGCACCTTTTTTATTTCCGAGTAAATCATGAGAAAATGGAAAATTTAATATTAGAAATACCAGTAAAGTAGGGATCTATTTTGAAAAAAACTTTTATATTTCTTTCAGTAGTGACTTGTATGTTAATCGGAAATTATTTAGTTACTTCAAAAAATACTGTGAAAAGTGAAAGTAATGCTTCCCTTATCTATAAAAATGAGAAACCCGACAAAGTCTCGGAAACTCTTAGAGCATTAAATATAAAAAAAGCAAAAGAAGGAAGAACAGCATCATTAGAGCAAAAACGAATCGAAATTGAAAAACAAATAGTCCCAACTCCTTCTAATATTAAAATTAAGGGAGATAATATTGAAGGAACAAAAGTGGAATGGTTAATTCCAAATGGATCTTCAGAAGATAAGATTGTTTTTTATATACACGGCGGAGGTTGGTCCAGAGGTGGGTTAGGTTTTTCGAGGAATTTAGGAACAATCTTAGCTAGAGAGACAGGTTATAGGGTACTAACGATACAGTATAGACTTTCACCTGAAAATCCATATCCAGCTGCATTAACCGATGTTGAAAAAGTTTATAATTATTTAGGAAAAAATACTGGTCCTAATTCTAAAGTTGTTATCGTTGGGGATAGTGCTGGTGGCAATTTAGCATTTGCTTTGTTAAATAAAATAAAATCTTCAAATGGAAACTATCCAACAGCTGTTGTAGGGTTTTCTCCAGCGACTGACTTAACGAAAGAAAGTCAATTATACACTTCAGATTTAGATAGTATTCATGCAAGTTATCATGGAAATGATATCAATATTGTTGATACATACGTAGGGAATAATAATCGAAAAAATCCTTTAATATCACCACTTTATGGTGATTTAAAAGGTTTACCTCCAATGCTGATCCATGCTGGCGCAAGGGAAGAGTTAATCGATGATATTTTAGCTTATGCGGCAAAAGCAAATGCTAATGGCGTAGAGGTTACATGTAAAGTGTGGAGAGGAATGTTTCATGATTTTCAGTTAATGGACAAGGCTTCAAGTATTAGTAAGCAAGCGAACGCTGAGATTGCACAGTTTATTAAACAACACTTGGAAAATAGATAGTCAAAATACAAAAAGTAAGGCTTATTTTGCCTTACTTTTTTATGTCGAGTTACTTAAGAAATTTGAAATTTGATCAATATCTCTTTGCGTAAGAACAGGGTCAATTGTAATGATTGGATGAATGATTTCTCCTTCAAGCAAGAAATCAGAAATAATAAATTCAATGTTTAGTTCATTTATAATAGTTGATTCAAACTCACCTAATTTAGGAAGAATAAAATCAATTTTATGACCAAAAGCAGTAACCAATTTCGTTTCAATATAACGATGTACTCCTGGACCATTACTTGTTAATAATAAAACCTTCTTCCTTAATGATGAGAAATTAATTTTAGAAGCTTGAACATTTAATGCAACTTTCGCAATTTTATCTCTAGTAATTTCAGGGTATGAAAATTTTTTCGTCCAGATTTGTAAGGCTTTTGATACTTTTTTATATAGGTCTGAATACTGATTTTTAACATAGCGGTCCATTGAATAGGATGGTTCTTTTTTATCGATTGAGTATAAAATGAACGAGTATCTTTGGAATTGGTCATGTAATGTGTAAAGAAACTCCTCGTCTTCATCTAACGATATACCTGTTTTTTTCTTTAATAGTTCAACTAAGTGATAGAGTTCCTTAAAATACCTTGTCTTTTGATTTTGATATAAATAAAGAAATTCGTTTTTTTCCATGTTGTCAAAACTATAATATGGAAGAGTTGATATTAATAATGAAAAAGCAATTCGTTCATTCATAGAAATATGATGTTTATATTGATGTTCTAAATGATTACAAATTTCATTAGCAATTTTAAAATAATTTGATTCTAAAATCTTGTTTATCGATTGATCAGTTAATTCAAGTTGCATTTTTTTATCGATTCTATATAACATCGTTCCAAGTAAATAGACGTACTTATTGGTAGTAGAAGGGTAGAGGAATAATTTAAACTTTTCAGTAGTGTCTAGTACAATTTTTTTAATATCTTGAAATGAGAATGCTTCAAGTGGCCATTCTTGATCATCCGAATAAGCGCATAAGGCATCTAGGATATCACCACACAATAGCCGAATTTCAAATTCTCTTCCTACGATCTCAAGCGGCCCACGTTTTAAAGTTAAATGGTAAGCCTCCAATAATTCCTCAACTCGATCAAGTATTGAATAGACAGCAGGTTGCTGTGTATAAAGCGCATTTGCTAATTCTGCAATACTTTTAATTTGAGTAAATTGTATGAGCATAATAACTTGAAAACTCAATGAATTTTTTACGTAAAGTGAACGAATTTCATTAATCGATGAAGAAATTGGTTTATTAATATAAATTCCTTTACCTTTTATTGTTTCAATTTGCCATCCTTTAGGTAGGTGTGTGTTAATTGCCTGTAAATCATTTCGAATTGTTTTTTCAGTACAAAGTAACTCATTTGCTAATTCTTCTGTTTTAAACCACTTATCTTGTTTACTCAAAATATTAATTATTTGTAATTTCCGTTTAGTTGATTTATCCATTCAAAATCTCCAAAATTTTGTCCAATTTATTACTATTATTGCTTTTAATGTTCCGTCTTAATTCAGTGAAAGTTTATTTATCTATTGGAAAACACCTTTTTATGCGATTTTTAGAGTTAAATGTGAATTTTTAATGAAGACAGGATATTATTTTTACCTAAATCAAAGGTAAAAAACATCATGGGAATCACTTTACTACAGCGATATAATGACATCGTTGAAACAAAAAAAATAATTTTAAAGGAGTAAAGTGAAATGAAATATACAAAAGTCGCGCTTGTTAGTGTAATAGGGATGTCATCATTAGTTGGAGCTGCTCACTCAACTTTTGCGGAGGTATCATCTGTAGGAAATTCAAAAGGGTCAATTACATTCGTTGCTGGAACAGGCCCAGTTACACCTGTTGATCCTACAAATCCAATTGAACCATTAGAACCAACAGGTCCAACTGATCCAACAGATCCACCAACAGGGAATGCTGGTTCATTAACATTAGATTATGTTTCATCAGTTGATTTCGGAGTAAATGAGATTTCAAATAAAACAGAAGTCTATTCGGCTAAATCTAAAAAGCCGTTTATTCAAGTGTCAGATCGCCGCGGTACAGGGGCAGGTTGGTCAGTAACTGCTAAAGCAAGTAAATTTACAAGTGGAACAGCAGATTCACTACCTGGGGCAATCATTACATTTAAAAATGGTTCCGTTATTTCATTAAGTACAAGTGGGTCTCCAGTAGCAACTGAAACAATTGCTTTAAATACTGACGGAAGTACAGCTTCACCTGTTGTTTCCGCATCTCCGGGTAATGGTTATGGTACATGGGTTACTCGTTGGCTTGGACCAAATCCAGAAGTAAATGATGGGGCATTCAATGATAATGTCACTTTGACGATACCTGCAGGCTCAGCAACGATTGGGAATCATGAGGCAACTATTACGTGGACATTAACGGATGCTCCGGGTTTATAGTAGTTAATTTGAAAAATAACAATTAATGGAATGGACTTTATATTATTTGGAACCTATTAGATGAAACGTTATTAAATGTCTTATAGTGAAAATGATATAAAGTCTCTATTCTAAAGGGGGAATATAAAATTGGATCTTATACGTCAAAAATTATTGCTAATTTTTTCTGCTATTCTGTTAACTTTATCGTTCATCCCTCTATCTGTAAAAGCAGAGAATAATATCGATTTTTCTGTAAAAGCGATCATTCCAACAAATCAAATTGATCATCTCAAATCTTATTTTGATTTAAAAATGTCTCCAGGACAAAAACAGGATCTTAAAATCGAGGTCTTTAATAATAGTAAAAAAGAAGAAACAATCCAAGGGAATATTACTTTTGCAACAACAAATGATAATGGACTGATTGATTACACTGAATCGAATAGTAAGGATGCAGATAAATCTTTAAAGTATCCATTAACTAGCTTAATAAAAGAACCTCAAAAAGAAGTTGTTATTCCACCAGGTAAATCAAAAGTAGTGTCATTTTCGATTACAATGCCGAAAGATGAATATGATGGAGTTATTTTAGGAGCAGCCCACTTTAAGAAAAAAATCGAAGAAACTGAAAAAAGTTCTAAAAGTGAAAGCATTAATATAAAAAATGAATACGCATATGTGGTTGGAATAAAATTATCGGAAAACACTAAAGAAGTAGAGCCGGATCTACATTTGCTTGACATTAAACCTAAATTAGTAAATTATCGTACAGCAATTGCTGCGACAATCCAAAACAGCGAATCCTCCATTGTGAAGGATATGAGTATTGATGCGCAAATCTTTAAAAAAGGTTCCAATAAAGTTTTATATAGTTCGAAAAAAGCTGAGATGAGCATGGCCCCAAATTCAAAATTTGATTACGCAATCGATTTAAATAATAATCCAATTGAACCAGGAACTTACCGTTTAAAGATGAAAGCGATCAGCGGAACTCAAGTATGGGAATGGGATGAATTATTTACAATTGGAAAAGAAGCAACAGATTTGAATAATAAAGCAGTTGAAATAAAAAATAATCATTTCTGGTATTATATCGAAGGCGGATTATTACTTTTAATAGGGATCATTTGGTTAATTGTTTTCCTAAAAAGAAAGAAGGAAAAAGAACAATCGAGTAAACAAGAATGATTTTTGGAAGATTGGATCTATTGATTAGTTGTCTTAAAAGATTAAAATTAAAATAAATATTATATTGATAGAAAAAAAAGGCTCATTTCTTCATTGAAATGTTGCCTTTTTTATTAATATGGTTTTTTTTATGAAAAATTTTGTCCACATTTTTTAGCATTCAAATTCATTGAAATATATCTAAATCTTTCAACTAAGAAAGTCAATAAAGTTCACTCAGGGTCAGAGTTCGTTACAATGGATCACTATTTACGAAATGATTACTAGTTAGTTTCACATAACAATATAAGAAAAGAGTCGTTATTTAATTTACGAGTATGTTGTAACGAAGTATGTTTTATTAGATTAAATTATCATTTTCGTATATTATAATATATAAATTGGTTTATTTATTATAATTTTATCTACTATATTATGTAAAACATTAATAATTATTTTACTTTATATTTTCCAACGATATTTCAAAGGGTGGCTCAAAATGAATTTAGAAGCTGATGATCAAAGGCAAGTTGTTTTACAAGTAGGAACAGTACTAAAAAAACTTCGTAAAGAAAGACGTTTAAGTCTTGAAGACTTATCAGAATTTTCGGGTGTGAGTAAGCTTACGCTAGGAAATATTGAACGCGGAGAAACAAATCCAACAATAGGAATGTTATGGAAAATTTCAAATAGTTTATCTATACCACTCATGGCTTTATTCTCATCTGAAAGTAATGTGAATCTATCTAGAGCGGGTGAGGGACTACGAATTGTTGGGGACGAAAATAACTGGGCAATTGAGCCGATATTTCAAAATGTAAATAATAATATAGAAATGTATCGTGCTTATTTACAACCAAATAGCACCTACCATCCAGAAAAACATCATCAGAATACAACAGAACTCGCGACTGTTATGTCTGGAACCCTTACAATTACAGTCAATAATGAGACATTTACGTTAAATCAATATGATTCGATTAGTTTTTCTACTAACGGTACTCATTCATATGCCAATCATACCAACGATGTCGTTGTTCTCCATATTATATTAAAATATGGAATTTGAATTACTATAGCTTAACGATAGATTAGGTATTCCTTTACTAATTTAAAATAAATCTCTCTTCCTGGATAGATAGAAACTTGTCTTTATAGTAAAACATATTGAACAAGCTACAATACATAAATTTTTCACGAGCTAGGAGGGAAAAGGATGAATTCAATGGATCAAGTAATTAAAAAGGAGAATAAAAGGGCCATTTCAACTGTTGGCAAATCAACAGTTTGGATATTAATTGTTGGTATTGTATTTATTGCTGCTAACTTAAGGGCTCCTTTAACCTCAGTAGGACCAATTGTCGGTCTTATTAAGAATGATATGAATATTTCAAATACATTGGCAGGAATGATTACCACGTTGCCATTATTAGCTTTTGCGCTTTTTTCACCTATTGTACCTAAACTAGGGCAAAAATTTGGGGTGGAACGAATTATTTTTGGTTCCATTGTCTTTTTGACTGTTGGTATTGCTATACGTTCCCTATCAGGGGTTGCTGCTTTATATATAGGTACGGCTATTCTTGGATTGGCTATCTCCGTTGGTAATGTATTGTTACCTGGCCTGATTAAACGTGAATTTCCTGAACGAATTGGCTTGATGACTGGAGTGTATTCCATTTCTATGAACCTATTTGGAGCAATAGCTTCTGGTGTGAGTGTTCCCATTGCACTTGGAGTAGGATTTGGGTGGAAAGGCGCATTGGTAATATGGGGGATTTTTAGCTTTATATCTATTATATTTTGGTTACCACAGATGAAACATCTTAACGCGAAAAGGGATACAGTTCATAATAAAACGGTTAACAATCATGTGAATTTGTGGGGTTCGGCACTAGCGTGGCAAGTAACCTTGTTCATGGGTCTGCAGTCCATGATTTTTTATGTACTTGTCGCCTGGCTGCCAGAAATTCTTAAACAACATGGATTGAATTCAAGTCAGTCTGGATTGATGCTTTCTGTTATGCTATTGGCTTTGCTCCCATTTACCTTTATCGTACCAGTCATCGCAGGGCGCATGTCTAGTCAACGTTCGTTAGTGATTATTACAGCAATTTTACTTTTGATAGGGATGTTTGGGTTACTATATGGTAGTTTAAATTTAATCGTCTTGTGGATCAGCGCTTTAGGTATAGGAGGTGGCTTCGCATTTAGCCTAGCCATGATGTTTTTTGGCTTACGTACAAGGAATGCACAACAGGCTGCGGAGTTATCTGGTATGGCCCAATCGATTGGATACCTACTTGCGGCTATTGGCCCAACCCTATTTGGATTTATACATGATGCAACTAATAGCTGGACGATTCCACTTTTAATATTAGTTGGTGCATCGATTCTACTCTTTATATTTGGTCTTGGAGCATCCAAAGCGCAATATATTGGTTCTGCCCAAAAGGAAAACATATAATTAGAAATGAAAACACAATAATAACGCATTTTTATAAGAAAATAACTATCATTTGCTCAAAAAAATCAAAACTGAGCCAAATTAAAAAAGGATGTCCACAAGTTAGAAATTTAACTTATGAGACATCCCTTTTATTTACAATTGAATTCTAAAAATAATTAACAGGCGAAGCAAAAAACAAAAACCATTTTTAATCGATTGTTGTCCAATCTTGCGACCATTTCATTAATTCCTTAATAACTGGTTCTAAAGCCAGTCCTTTTTCTGTCAAAGAATATTCGATTCGAACCGGAGTTTCTGGGTAAACATCTCGTTTTACAATACCTGCTTGTTCTAAATCTTTTAGTCTTTCTGAAAGAACGCGCCCGCTAATTGGCAAAGTTGATTCGATCGTACAAAATCGTTGTGATCCAGAAAGAAGTTGAAAAATTATAAGAATTGCCCAGCGTTTACTAATTAACTCTACGCTTTTTTCAAACCGTGGGCATAATAAAGAAAAATCCATTTAAAACCACCTCACCTATATCCATATTATAACTAAATTTGTATTAATAACAAGATTACCATACATAAATTTATTACTTGACGTAAGTTTATTACTAAATTAAACTTACTTACATAAAGTAACTAAATAATTTTTTTTGAAAAATAATAAATGTCTATAAATAGGTGGCAAAACAACATGATTATGAATACAGATGTATGTATTGTAGGTGCAGGACCGGGTGGTGCACTATTAGCATATTTGCTTGCTAAAAATAATATTTCAACTGTTCTTGTGGAACGACATAGTGGTATTGATAAAGAATTTAGGGGGGAACATCTAAATTCTGATGGTGAACTAATATTAAAAAAACATCATCTTTATGAAAAAGTTAAAGAATACGGACTGCTGCTAATGGATCGTGTTGAATATTGGAATCATAATAAAATAATAAAAAGTATTTTTCCATCACAAGGTTCAATACATGTTGGTATTCATGTTCCACAAAATCATTTATTAAATGTTATTTTAAAAGAAGCAAATAAATATGAAAACTTCAAGCTTTTGATGAGCACACGTGTGTCTAAATTAATAGAAGATCAAAATGGACGCTATATTGGTGTTAAAGCAATAAAAAATGGTACCGAAATAACAATTAATAGCTCGGTTATAATTGGTGCCGACGGTCGATTTTCAACAATCCGTAAATTAGCAAAAATACACACGGATATTATAAAACATGGATACGATCTACTTTGGGCTAAAGTACCAAGACCAGTAAGTTGGGATCCAACAGTTAGATTAACATTGATAAATAAACAACAATTGGCTTTGTTTACTCAAGCAGGTGGGTTTATTCAAATTGGATGGAATATAGATGAAGGTTCTTTTCCGAACTTAAGAAAAAAATCTTTTAATCCTTTTGTAAATCAGCTAATCGAAGCATTTCCAGAACTGACTGAAACTGTTCAAGAAAATATAAAATCTTGGAACGATTTTGTATTATTAAATGTTCAAAGTAGCCGTAGCAAAACATGGGTAAAAGACGGCTTAATTATAATGGGTGATGCGGCACACACTATGAGTCCTACTGCAGCGCTTGGTGTAAATATTGCGATGAGAGATGCTGATACTTTAGCAGAAATCATACAAGATGCTATTCAAAACAAAGATACTAGTACAATAGTGTTAAAGAAATTTGAATATGCTAGACGAGGAGAAGTTGAAAGCTTACAAAAGCAACAACTAACACAGGAAAGTACTTTTAAACATCACTTTGATGTGACTTTATAAGAATGCCTTTAAAGTTTAAAAATGGACAAGTGAAAATTAAGAAATATATTATATCAATATGAAATCGTGTAAGAAAACAGGAGGAAACCTCATGATCAACGAAAAAGTAGTTTCTTTATTAAAAGAGAAAATTAATGTAATAAAAAATAACGATAAATCAATTTATTTAGTTGGACCAATTAAATTACCAGTAAATTTAGATGGAGAAACAGTCCTTTTTCAATGGTATTGTTGGCTACGCTGTGAGGATATCGAAGGAGATTTTTGTAGCGATGGTTCATATAACACTGAAAAAATTATTAGTAAATTAGCTTCATCAAATTTAGCAGAAATGCAACAATCAAGCGTATTAGTTTATGGTGACTTTGAAAATTCAGAGGATGCTCTAATTCGAATGCATAGTATTTGCCATACAGGTGATATTTTTGGAAGTAAGCGTTGTGATTGTGGATTCCAATTAAAAGAAGCAATGAAAATGATTTCTTCAAATGAATCAGGTGCATTATTTTATTTAGCAAATCATGAAGGAAGAGGAATCGGTTTATTTAGTAAAGCTATGGCGTATGTTCTCCAAGAGCAAGGATATGATACTGTTGAGGCAAATGAAGAGCTTGGTTTTGTAGATGATGCACGAAACTACGAAGATGCTATTCGAGTATTAAAAACGCTTCGCTCAAAGCCGGTTACTTTAATTACAAACAACCCAAGAAAATTGGATGCTCTTCAAAAATCTGGAGCTAATGTATCTGGAAGAATTCAATTATGGGGAGACAAATCAAAGTATAACGAAAAGTATTTAGAGACTAAAATTGTTCGTTCTGGTCATTTTAAAGGAGGACGTACAAGTGAGTAATCATAAATTTTATATGAATTTAGCTATTCAAAATGCAATGGCTACGAAAGGTCAAACCGACCCCAACCCATTAGTAGGATCTGTAATCGTAAATGATAATCGAATTGTTGGAATTGGTGCTCACCTAAAGGCCGGTGAACCTCATGCTGAAATTAATGCGCTTAGAATGGCGGGCGATAAAGCTGAAGGTGGAACAATTTATGTAACGCTTGAGCCATGCTCTCATCATGGACGAACTGGTCCTTGTGCAGAAGCAATTGTACGTGCAGGTTTGAAAAAAGTTGTTGTTGCTACACTTGACCCAAATCCTTTAGTTGCAGGAAGAGGAGTAAAAATTCTTCAAGATGCGGGAATTGAAGTAATCATTGGAGTTTGTGAAGAGCAATCGATCAAAATGAATGAAGTATTTAACAAATATATTGTTAAAAACATTCCTTTTGTCGTAATGAAATCAGCGTCTACATTAGATGGGAAGATTGCTACCCATTCTTCTGATAGTAAATGGATCACTTCAGCGGAAGCTCGAAATGATGTTCATCAATTAAGAAATGAAATTGGCGCGATATTAGTTGGTGTTAACACAGTATTAAAAGATAATCCAGAATTAACAACTAGAATTCCAAACGGACGTAATCCAGTACGAGTGATTCTAGATTCAACTTTAAAAATTCCTTTAGAATCAAAAGTAGTAACCGATCAGCAAGCTGAAACATGGATATTCACAAGTCAAAAACACGCTGAACAAAAAAGAAGTGAATTAGAAAACTTAGGTGTTAAAGTATTTGTTACGAGCGATCTAAGTCGAGTTGATTTAAACGAAATGCTAAAAGTTCTAGGTGAACATTCAATCTCTTCTTTATTAGTTGAAGGTGGGGGAGAAGTGAATGCTTCCTTTATGAATCAAAATTTAGTTGATAAAGTGATTGTCTATTTAGCGCCTAAATTAATAGGTGGAAAAAATGCACCTACATTTTTAGAAGGTACTGGACTTGATAAAATGGGACAAGCGATTGAACTTGAAGAGATCGAATTAACGAAAATTGGTCCTGATTATAAATTCATAGGCTATCCAAAATATACTACTTCATGAGGAAGGACTTTTAGAATGAAATTCGGATTCGATATAGACGATACTTTAATTGATTTAAGACAGCATGCTTTTCACATTTATAATAAAAAATTAAATAAAAACATTCCTATAGAAGCTTATAATGAATTAAAAACTGTTGAAATTCATGAACCTTTTGGCTTAACGGCAGAAGAAGGAAGCGAAATGTGGAAGAGTAATTTAGAAGAGACATATTTTACTACTTGTCCTCCATTTCCATATGCTGTTGAAACATTACAAGAATTAGAAAAGCAGGGACACGAAATTTATTATGTGACTGCAAGAAATAAAGAATATGGTGAACGAACGAAAGAATGGTTATTAAAGAATGGATTTCCAGTTCATCAAGATCGATTTTATTGTGGAATGAAAGATTCTGAAAAAATTCATATAATAAAAGAATTAGCTTTAGATTTCTATTTTGATGATAAACCAGAAATATTGAACACACTATCAGAATTACCTTTAAAAGCTTACGTGAAAGACACTTCATATAATCGAGGGTTGGACATCCCACGTATTACTTGTTGGTCTGAATTAAAGGATATCATTGAACGTAATTAATAAAAAAACACCTGTGATGGGTGTTTTTTTGTGTGATGAAAAATGAGTAGGTCAATTAGTAGGTATTTGTTGCTGATGTCCATTACAACCTGTTATGAGTAAGTTATAATTAACGTTTTAATTTTATACTAACTCACGAATTAGTTGTGAGTATCATTGTTTTGCTATAATAGTTCCTCGTGAAACCGTTTATGAGGAAGTAAAAAACAACATTTAGGAAAAATAGTTCCTCATGAAGCCGCTATGAGGAAGTAAAAAACAACATTTAGGAAAGATAGTTCCTCATGAAGCCGCTATGAGGAAGTAAAAAACAACATTTAGGAATTTTAGTTCCTCATGAAGCCGCTATGAGGAAGTAAAAAACAACATTTAGGAATTTTAGTTCCTCATGAACCGGCTATGAGGAAGTAAAAAACAACATTTAGGAATTATACTTCATCATGAACCGGCTATGAGGAAGTAAAAAACAACATTTAGGAATTATAGTTCCTCATAAACCCGCTATGAGTAAGGAATAATCAAGATTTAGCAATTATAGTTCCTCATTAACTTGAGTAAGTAATGATCACCATTTGGCAACTTTACATATCATGAGCCGATTATGTGTATTAGACTTTGTTTTATGTCAACAAGCTAAAAAACACCCATGATAGGTGTTTTTTTAGTAAGGTGTTTGCAATATCTATTTAAATCTTTTAAATCCTAAAAAATGTTGGTTCCAATATGAATTGTTTATTTTAGAAATAGTTACGCCTGAACTGCTACTTGCATGGATAAACTCATTATCATTAATCACTATACCCATGTGGGACGGTCCATAAGTATAAGTGTTTTGGAAAAAGATTAAATCTCCAGGTTGAAAGTCATCTACAGTTTTTAAATTTGAACTATTATACCAATATCCTGCAACATTTGTTCTAGGAAGTGACAATCCAGATTCTTTGAATACATAGGAAATAAATCCACTACAGTCAAAACCTGATGGATTTTCCCCACCCCAAATATATGGTACACCTGAATACTTTTTAGATAAGGTGATTAAAGATTGTACATCAAATGATTGAGAGGTATTTGAATCCACTTTATTTGTATCTGTCTGACTTGAATCAACTTTGTTTGAATCTGTCGTATTTGAACCTGTCTCTTTTTCAACATAAGATGCACCAATATACCCTATTACCCCATTAAATATTACCTTATACCAACCGTTAGATAATGAGATGACATCTAGTTTTTGGTTTTTATTAACACTACCTAAAATCTGATAAGAAGTTCCAGCCCCAGATCTTACGCGTAAACCATTAATAGTAGAAATATAGTTTCCAGAACTGACCACATGATTATTATTACTATTATTCGATTCGGTAACTTTTCCAACATAAGAAGCACTAATATATCCAGTTACCCCATTATATTTTATTTTATACCAACCATTAGATACTGAGATCACATCTAGTCTTTGATTTTTATTAACACTACCTAAAATCTGATAAGAAGTTCCAGCGCCTGATCTTATGCGGACTCCATTACCAGTAGAAATGTAGTTACCCGAACTGACCACTTGATTATTATTACTATTAGTCGATTCGGTGACTTTTCCAACATAAGACGCACTAATATATCCTGTTGACCCATTAAATTTTATCTTATACCAACCATTAGACAATGAAATGACATCTAGTTTTTGATTTTTATTAACACTGCCTAAAATCTGATAAGAGGTACCAGCTCCAGATCTTACGCGGACACCATTACCGGTTGATTTATATGTACTAATAGTATTATTTGAATAAAGTTTACTAGATTGCAGAGTTTTCTTGGAATCAATCGAGGCTGCAGCTGCAGTAGTATTATATGGAATTTGAATTGTTAATGTTGAAGCAAGTCCAACTAATGCCAATGAGTTTATAGTTCGCTTTTTGTTTCTTTCTCCTTTCAAATTTAACTTTAATAAGGTACTTGCTGATTTTGATTTCATTACTAACCTTCCCTCTAACCAATAACTGAAATAACAAAGAAAAAATCCCTTACCTCATTTAATAGTAAGGGCGAATCTAAGATTACATGAACTTGGTAATTAAATTATTTAAAATGTGAGATCACATTTAGTTTAAATTCTAACATAAGATGATAGGTATCTTCACTTAATTAGTGTCAAATTTTTCCGTAAAAGTAAATTTTGTTCAAAATTTACTAAAAAAAACAAGTAAGAATATGAAACTCTTATTATTCATCAAAGTGAAAAAGCTGAAATAGTTTTTAGTAAATACAGATAAGATTATTGATTTAAGAAAGTTTTGTTAAGTAAACTAATAATATAGATTAGACAAGTTGTCAGGAAATATAAGCGCAAAAAAGTCTATTAAAATCTTAATCCTACTCTTTAATTGGAGGTGCAAGTCAAAGTGACAAAGCTTGAACTTGATATTGAAAACGTACAGATTGCAAAACATACGGATTATAAAGGCTATAAAATTAGATTTTCGATTAATCACCAGCAGTATGTACTTTTAGTCGGTAAAACAAATATATTATTTCCCTTGTCTCTAATTCACACTTTTAATGAAAAAGGAACATGCCAGCTTTGTAATAAACTAGTTTTATCTTCAATTATTAGTCAACAAGTTTGTCCAACATTATTTAATAGAAGAAAAGAATTATTAGCCTATTTCCAAGAACATTATTCTGAACAATTTTAATCAGACATAAAATAGCTTTTGACAATCGTCGACCACAGTAAAATAATAAATTAATAAAGAAATCGTGATAAAAAACTACTTTTTGGGTAGTTTTTATTTTTTTATGAAAATATTTAACGATAATGAGACATAAAAATAGCATTTCGTCATATATTTTGTTGAAAACGGAGGTGCTATTTCACATGGTGATTCAAGATTTAGATATTCAAAACGTGGTAATTAGTAAGCTTGGAGGATACGACGGTTATAAAATAAGCTTTTCTGTTAAACATCAAAGCTACATATTATTAGCTGGAAAGCAAAAGACGATTTTCCCTTTGTCTATTAAACATGCATTTATTGAAAAGGAAAAGTGTCAGTTTTGCAATAAACTTGTATTTAAATCTGCGATTAGCCAGCAAATTTGTTTGAATCTCCTTCTTAAAAAAAGCGATTTATTATCGTATTTTCAGCAAAATTATCCCGAACCATTTGAGCAAGTATAGGTTTTTTATTTAAGAAAACTGTCGAGGAAAAACCACTAAAGAAGTGGTTTGGATACATATTAGGATTTAACCCTCCATGATTTCAATATAGTTGTTTAAGAATTTTAATGATCTAGTAAAAAAACACTGTAGAAATACGATTATAATTGTTGTACTATTCTTATAATTATATTTTTATTGGAGGATATTTTCATGTTTAATTCTTTATTACCGACAAATACTATTTCATTACAATTTTATAATGATCAATATGATGATCAATTAAAAAACTATTTTCTAGCTGATGAGCATCTAAAATTTACTGGTCTACCTATAGAGAATATAGAAAAATGTGTAATAGAGGCTGATCGTCATGCGATTTTAATTTTGAGTAACAATGATGTTGCAGGATTTTTTGTTTTACATGGTTGGGATGGAGTTAGACAATATAGTGATAATAAAAATGCAATTCTATTAAGGGCTTTTTCTGTTGATACAAATTTTCAAGGAAAAGGGATTGCGAAACACTCTTTAAATTTATTGCCTTCTTTTGTAAAAGCGAATTTCCCCAAGCGAGATGAAATTATTTTGGGAGTCAATCATAAAAATATTACTGCACAGCATGTTTATTTAAAGAGCGGATTTATTGATAAAGGAATTAGAGTAATGGGGAGAAAAGGTGAGCTCTTTATTATGCATATGGATCTAGTATAAGTTTAGAAAGAGGGAAGATTGATGTACGGAGTTGTAGCATTATTTGATGCAAAAACCGAACAAATTATTAAAGATATTTGGACAGAGTTAAGAGAAAAATCGATTTCTTTCTATGCTGATGAAGTAGTAGATCGAAAACCCCACATTACTTTAGCTAGTTATCATAGCTTAGATAAGCAAAGGTTTATTGAACAATTAGATGATTTTTATGAAAATAAGACGGAAATAGATATTAGTTTTAATTCAATTGGATCATTTTTAAATACAGGCATATTGTATTTTTTACCACATATTACTAAAAATTTGATTGAGTTGCATGAGAATTTTCATATTCAGTTTAAACATTTTAATGATAATCCAAAGTCTATTTATCTACCTGAGAAGTGGGTACCACATTGTACTTTAGCAAATAGATTGTCACCGGATAAATTAGCCGAAGCGTATAATTATTGTTTATATCGAAATGATATGATAGTAGGGAAAATACAGGAAGTTGGTATTATTGAGATGGTTAGTAAAAATAATGCTCCAATTATCTATTCAAAGTCTTTAAAATCTCAAGGTTGAAAAAATATGTTAAGAATGACTTATAATTAGAAAAAGTTCAAGTATTGTTCTTGAACTTTTTCTGTTTAATTTTGCTGATTAATTAACTGTATCAATTGCTTTTAGTTCATAAAGCATATAAGTATTCTTATTTTTCCATTCGATTTTCTGTATAACAGCTACTCCAAAAGGTTTTTCATCATTCTTTCTTGAGACATTGATTGGTGTGTCAATAGGATATACATGGTATCCGTTTTGCTCTAGCGTGAATAGATTGTTTTCGTGTCTAACGGCGTGATCATTCGTTACAATTAACCAATTAAATTCAAATGGCATACTCATATTTTGAAAACTCCTTAAATTGAATAGATAGAATATTTTATATAGAAAAGATAAAACACTTAAAAATATCTTAATATATTTTTGTTCTGAACACAAAAATGGGATTGGATAAAATTTATAAGATAAGTAGGGACTCTTAATGAAAAGGAAGCATAGTAAACAAGTTCGTTTAACCGGTGGGCTTCAAAATGATGTATTTTATGATGAAGACTATAATAGGGTGGTTAGGCAGTCTAAATTAGGAAAAACAAAAGAAATGGTGTTACAGGAAATTGATTTTATAAATTTTTTACATATGCAAGGAGTAAATGTCCCAAGAGCGGATCGTAATTTTAGAGAAGAGGATGGAAGAGTCATAACTTATTTTGAGTATATTGATGGCGAACAAATTGATGTGACAAACCCTAACCATTGGAATAAACACCTGTTTGAACAATGGGGTAAAAAATTAGGAAAGATGCACTCTTTAGCCAAGCAGTATAAATTAAGTGAAGTTCATCGTCCTGCCTGGTCACCTAATCGTATTGATGTTTTTGGGATTAGAGATCAGTTAGTTCCTAATATGAAAGAGTTTTATGATAAACACATGGAAAAGCTCGTACAATTTCAAGTGACATCCGATGCATTTGGGATCATACATAATGATTTTCATCAAGGGAATATAATTTTAGTCGGTAATAGTCTCTTTACGATCGATTTTGATGATTGTGCATTTAATTGGTTCGCACAGGATATTGCTACAGCTTTTTATCATGCATATTGGCAACAGAATTCTTTTAACGAAATGAATGAACAGTTTATTGAGACTTTTATGGTGAACTTTTTTAAAGGATATAAACTAGAAAACTTACTTCATAATGATATAGTAAAACAAATCCCGATCTTTCTTAAATTGAGAGAAATATTTTTGCACCATTTATTTGTCCAAAAATGGGATATGAATCGATTAGAGGAGTGGCAAAAATATACACTTGTTGATTTAGAAAATAAGATTAAAAATGATGTGCCATATGCAGATCTTATAGATTTTTCGATTTATCAATAATGGAAGCCATAGGATAGCTCTAGTTATAATAACCTAGCTATCCTTTTAATTTTTTTAAACTTTTACATATACTCAAAAACGTATGGTCATTGATTCGTTAATTCGACTATATAATAAAACAAACAGTATTTTTTGTAATTGCTTTATTGAAAGGGGCTGATGTTTATGCGAAGAAATAAGAATGCGGCTCTTATTGTAATTTTATGGTTATGCATGGCGCTTTTTATAGTTATAAATGCAATACGTCATATTCGAGTATATATGGTTTACAGTTCAGGCTTAATGCCTTTTATTGTTTGTGGAATGATTATCTTTGCGATTATTATCCTATATGTAAGGGGTTCGAATCAGCGGAGATAAAGAGTTTTAATGAACCCATTATGTTTTAGGGTTCTTTTTTTTGAAAGATATTGGAGAACAATTTAGAAAATTAATTGAGACAGTATATAGTTGCATTAAAAAAATCCGTTCTTAAATGTATAAGAGCGCTGCAACGCGTGTTTTCTATTATTGAAAGTACCTGATTTTTATAAGTTTTAGGTCGTAACACCCTTAATGGTATGGGGAATTTTTTTAAAAAAATTGCAGTTCCTTGGAATTTAATTGCAGATTTGCTAATTGCGATTCCTTATAATTTAATTGTAGATTTGCTAATTTTAATTGCAGTTCCTTAGAATTTAATTGCACTTAACTGTTTATTTGCACTTTTCTCCGACTTATTTGCACGGACAGAACACTTATTTGCAGCCCCTGATATTATTCAACACTACTCATCTCTTCAATCAAAATAGGAGGGCCCCATTAAATGGACCCTCCTCCTTTTATCTATTCTGAAATTACCAGATTAGTATTTGTCTTATTAAATTTAGAAATAAAACTTTTATTAATATGAGAATCCGTAATGATATAATCAATTTTTTCAAGCGGTGCTATATGAACAGTGACGTTCTTGCCGAATTTTGTGCTGTCAGCTGCTACATAATTAAGGTTGGATAACTCAATTATTTTCTTCCTTGTAATTGCCTCTTCTAAATTATAATCGGAAATTCCTTTTTCAATTGTAATTCCACTCGCGCAGATAAACGCCTTTAGAATATTTAATTCATTAAAATTAAATAAGTAATCGTACGTAACGACCGATCGTTCATTTCGTCTAATTTTACCGCCGATTATGATCAATTCAATTGAACTATTCATTAACTCATTGATGATTGGGATCGAATTCGTAACGACTGTTAAATTCTTTTTATCTTTAATATATTTCGCAATTTGTAGTGTAGTAGAGCCGCTATCTAAATAGATACAATCTCCATCTTCAATATGTTCAGTGCATTTCTTTGCAATCTTTTCTTTTTCCTCTAAGTGGCTCACCATTCTTTCTTCCATTGATGATTCAAAGAACTTCGATTCAGCTATTTTTGCACCGCCATATATTTTCTCAATTTTGCCTTGTTTTTCAAGTAGATTTAAATCTCTACGTAAAGTGTCAGTAGATATATTTAGAGCTTCAGTTAACTCAGTTATTTTTAAAACATTATTTATTTTTAATAAATCGATTATTTTTTGTTGTCTTTCAAGTGGAAACATAACCTCACCCATTCAGTATTTATTAAGACTTGCTTTTCAGTTTAATGAAACGAATGCACATTATCAATAGTAGTAATGAAAATGTTTGGTTAATTAAATGTAAATATATGCATGAGTTATGCAAAACTTACTGATAATTTACATATTATTTACTTAAAAGTCTAATTGGGTTTACATATGAATTTTATACTAAGGTTGTACTTAAGGGGGTGAACAGTTTGCTGAAACTACAAAATGTTAGCAAACAGTTTGATAAAAAAGTCGTATTAACAGATATAAATCTTGAAATTAAAACTGGAGAAATCGTCTCATTACTAGGTCCAAGTGGAAGTGGAAAAACAACTTTATTAAATCTAATTCTAGGTCTAACGCAAATGGATCAAGGTCAAATAATATTCAATGATGTAGATATTACAAAAACACCAATGAAAAATAGAGGATTCAATATTGTTTTTCAAGATTATGCACTTTTTCCTAACTTGAATTCATATGAAAACATTGTTTACGGATTAAGGAATAAGAAAGGTCTTGTTTCGGATCAAGAATTACAGGAATACATTGACTTCTTAGAACTAAAACCTCATTTAAATAAGAAAATAGGAGAGCTATCCGGAGGTCAGAAACAAAGAGTTGCACTTGCTAGAACATTAGTAACGAAGCCAAAAATTTTATTATTAGATGAACCTTTAAGTGCACTTGATGGTGTCCTAAAGGAATCAATTAAAGAACGAATTAAATCAATCGCAAGAGAATTTAAACTAACGACGATTATCGTTACACATGATCCAGAAGAGGCTTTAACTTTATCGGATAAAATTTTAATTATTAATGAAGGTAAAATTTCGCAATTTGGTACGCCAAGTGAAATCATAAACCAACCAAATAATCGATTTGTTGAAGAGTTTATATTAAAGCAGCTTCAAATTAAGAGACATAATATTTACAACTTGTTTGGTGAGAAATATGCATAAAGTTAAACCGGAAATGCAAGTTATTTACTTAGCGATTCTACTATTATTTGTCTCATTTCTATTACTACCATTAATCATATTATTTTATCGGTCAATTGAAACGGATCATGGGTTTGGAGTTAATAATTATCTAACAATGCTGGCAGATAAAACCCTTATTCAAGCAGTCTGGAATAGTATTAAGATTTCTACTATTACTGCTTGTGTCAGCACAATATTAGCTTTTATTCTGGCATATTCAATTAACTGTACGAAATTGATTCAACCTTTAAAAGGATTTATGAAAATCGTTATTCTCATACCAATGTTGCTGCCGACAATCACTTATGGATTTGCGATTATTTATTCCTTTGGTCAACAAGGTTTAATAACAAAACTAATAGGAAAAAACTTATTTGAAATTTATGGATTTAATGGATTGCTAATTGGATACGTAATTTATACATTACCAGCTGCATTCCTATTAATTAATAATTCTTTTAAATATATTGATAAAAAATTTATGGTTGTTTCTGAATTGATGGGTGACGGTCCATTTAGAAGCTTCAAAAATACAATTATTCGCCCATTAATTGGAACGCTTGGTGGAGCTTTTGTTCTTTCCTTTATTTTAAGCTTTACAGATTACGGTATTCCAGCTTCGGTGGGTGGTACATATTACGTTGTAGCTACCCAGTTATATCAAGTTATGCTTGGATCAATTCCTAATTTTAATAATGGGGCAGTTATTGCAGTATTAATGCTAGTTCCAGCTGTATTTGGCGTTTTATTACTAAACTATCTTGAAAAATTCAATTTTCATTATGACAAGTTTACAAACGTTGAAATGATTTCCAATAAAGTAAGAGATATTTGTTTCGGGATCATTTCTACAATCATATTAGTTGGAATTCTTTCAGTATTTGCAGTAATGTTCATCATTCCATTTTTTATTAGTTATCCATTTAAATTAACTTTTACGCTACAGCATTTCGTAGATGCTTTTCAATCAAGTGATTTAATAGGAGTTTATAAAAACTCTTTATATGTTTCAGTTGTAACAGCAATACTAGGAACTCTTGTTGCATATAGCTCGGCACTATTAAATGTGCGAACAGCTATAAAAAATAAATCTAAGCTAGTCATTGATTTAATTTCGATGCTAACAAACACTGTTCCAGGTATGGTTTTAGGTTTATCGTATTTACTATTTTTCAATAATAGTAGCTTAAAAGGAACATTTGCCATTATCATTCTTTGCAACATCGTTCATTTCTTTACTACACCTTATTTATTAGCGAAAAACTCATTATCTAAAATGAATCCTGGTTGGGAAACTACTGGAGAATTAATGGGAGATTCATGGTTTAAAACAATTTACCGAGTTGTTTTACCAAACTCTAAATCAACAGTTTTTGAAATGATTAGTTACTATTTTATCAATTCAATGGTAACGGTGAGTGGGATCATTTTCTTAATAACAGCTGAAACCTCATTAGTTGCAAGCAAAATTAAAGAACTTCAGCATTTCCAAAAATACGATGAAATATTTGTATTATCTCTATTAATCTTTTTCACGAATTTAATTGTTAAATTCATCTGCGACTATTTCCAGAGAAAAAGTGTTATTCAGGGATAATCAATCATTTATAAAAAAATTAAAACAAGAGAGGTTATTTTATGTTTAAGAAATTTAAAGGAATCATGTTGTCATTATTCGCATTATGTTTAGTTTTTTCATTAACTGCATGTAATAGTTCAAAAACAAATGCCTCAGGAAAAGTTGTTATTTATACGAATGGTGATGAAGAAGCTATTACATCAATGGAAAGTGCATTAAAGAAAGCTGGTTATGAAGGGAAATATGTGTTCCAAACATTTGGTACTTCGGAATTAGGTGGAAAACTTATGGCTGAAGGCGATAAAATCGAAGCGAATTTAGTAACAATGAGTTCATATTTCTTAGATAGTGCCCAAGAAAAACATAATATGTTTGAAGACTTAACATTTAAAACAAATTCACTAGAGAAATATCCTTCATTCTATACACCAATTTTAGCTAACACAGGATCAATCTTTGTAAATACAAAAGTAATGAAAGAAAAAGGCTTACCAATGCCAACTTCAATCAAAGATTTAGCAAAACCAGAATTTAAAGGTTTAGTATCAATTCCAAATATCATGGATTCTTCAACTGGCTGGTTATTAATTCAAGCTATTATTACTCAGTATGGAGAAGTTGAAGGTAAAACCATTTTACATGATTTAATCGCAAACTGTGGTCCACATTTAGAGAGCTCAGGTTCAGGTCCAATTAAGAAAGTAGAAGCTGGCGAGGTTGCAGCGGGTATTGGATTACGTCACCAAGCAGTATTAGATCAAAAATCAGGTTTACCAATTGACTATGTAGATCCAACAGAAGGAAACTTCTCACTAACTGAATCAGTTGCAGTTGTTAAAAAAGATAAGAAATCAAATGAATTAGCAATGAAAATGGCGGAAGTAATTATTAAAGATGCTCGTAAAGATTTAATCAAAAATTACCCAGTTGCTTTATATAAAGGAGAAACTGTTAGCGATGAGCATAAACCAGCTCATTCTATGAAATTTAGTCAACCATTAACAGTTAAGTTATTAGAAGAGCACCAACAGTTCTTTAATGCTGCAAAATAATTACTAAGGGGATGAAAAGCCATGAAAAACTATAAATTACTAACACCAGGTCCATTAACTACTACAAGTACGGTCAAAGAAGAAATGCTCTTTGACCGATGTACTTGGGATAATGATTATAAAGAAATAACACAAAAAATTAGAACACAACTTCTAGAACTAGCAAATGTATCCGAAGAAGATTATACAGTTGTTTTAATGCAAGGTAGTGGTACATTTGCAGTTGAATCAGTTATTAGTTCAACAATCTCAAAGAATGACAAGGTATTGATCGTAACGAATGGAGCATATGGCGAACGTATTGTAAAAATGGCTAAATATATTGGACTTAATTTCATTCAATATAGCATTGCATATGAGGAGCTTCCTAAAGAAGAAGAGTTAAGAGATATTATTGAAAAAGATCAAGCGATTACTCACATCGTGATGGTCCATTGCGAAACAACAACTGGTATATTAAACCCAATTGAAATGGTAGCCGAACTTTCAAAAGAATATAATAAAACGTTAATGATCGATGCGATGAGTAGCTTTGGTGGGATCGAAATTGATGTGCGAAAACTGGAAATAGATTACTTAATTAGTAGTGCGAATAAATGTATTCAAGGAGTACCAGGATTTGGATTTGTTATTGCAAAACTAGATCAGCTTGTTCAATGTGAGGGAGTTGCTCGAAGTTTATCTTTAGATTTATTCGATCAATGGAAGGAAATGGACAAGGATGGAAAATGGAGATTCACTTCTCCAACGCATGTTGTTGCAGCATTTTCAAAAGCAATTGATGAATTGATTGAAGAAGGTGGCATTTCTGCTAGATTTGGACGTTATCAAAATAATAACCGCTTGTTAAGAATGAGATTAAAAGATGTAGGAATTCATGCTTATATAACTGAGGAAAATCAATCGCCAATTATTACAACCTTCTTATTTCCAAGTGAACAGTTTAGCTTTGAAAACTTCTATTATTTCATAAAGGAAAAAGGATATGTAATCTATCCAGGTAAGCTAACAGCTGCAGATACATTCCGTGTAGGAAATATTGGAGAAATTTATGAAGAAGACATCCAAGGTTTATGCAATATTATCGAAGAATATATGGGAGTGGTGACAAAATGAACAAAGTTGAAGGAATTATTTTAGATTGGGCTGGTACAACAGTTGACTTCGGATGTTTTGCGCCAGTAAATGTGTTTATCGATATTTTTAAACATGCTGGAATTGAAGTAACAATGGAAGAAGCGCGAGCACCAATGGGAATGTTAAAAATCGATCATATTCGTGAAATGCTTTCAATGCCTAGAATTTCTAAGCTTTGGATTGAAAAATATGAGAGACCATTCAATGAACAAGATGTGAATATACTTTACGCAAACTTTGAACCAGCTCTAATGGCTTCACTATCTGACTATGCAGATCCGATTCCTGGAGTCATCGAAGTAGTGCAGGAATTAAGGAATAAAGGTCTAAAAATAGGTTCAACAACAGGGTACACAAATAAAATGATGGATGTAGTCGTACCAAATGCTGAGACGAAAGGCTATTATCCAGACTTCTATATTACACCTGACGAAACAAATTCATTTGGTAGACCTTATCCGTATATGATTTACCGTAACATGGAAGCATTAAAGTTAACAGCTCCTTGGAAAGTCGTGAAAGTAGGCGATACAATTTCGGATATTAAAGAAGGGATTAATGCAGGTGTTTGGTCTGTCGGCGTCATTATCGGAAGTTCAGAAATGGGACTTAGTTTAGAAGAGTTTAGTAGTTTAACAGATAGTGAGAAAGAAGCAATCATTTCAAAAACTGAACAATCATTTAGACAAAATGGTGCAGACTTCACAATTAAATCAATGAGTGAATTACCTATTTTAATTGAAAAAATTAATGATTTAATTGTAGAAGGTAAGAAAGTAACATGTTAAATACTCATTTGAAAAGAGAAGGCGATATTAACTCAAGTCCTCAACGCACGGAATGGATGAATCAATTAAATCAAATTAGCAGAGAAGTCATTCAAGAGGATGAAAGGGTTTTTGTAAGACAATCAATGTCTACGCCTTGTCTTAATGGAATAGTCGATGCTTATGGAAGTTATCTAATTGATGTGAATGGAAACAAATATTTAGATTTTCATGGAAATAGTTCACATCAAGTTGGATATAAAAATCCATATGTAGTGGATGCAATCAAAAGACAAGTTGATGAACTCCCATTTATTCCAAGAAGGTTTACATCTGAGATTGTCATTAAGGCAGCTAATGCATTAGTAAATAAAACAACTTCAAAAGATTACAAAGTTTTATTTACACCTTCTGGAAGTGCCGCTGTCGGATTAGCTCTTAAAATTGCGCGAAAGGTAACTGGGCGTCATAAAGTCATCTCAATGTGGGAATCATTCCATGGAGCTGGTTTAGATGCAATTTCTGTTGGGGGAGAATATGTCTTTAAAAAGGATATGGGTCCACTTATGCCCGGTACTTTAAAAGCAATCCCTTTTAATGGATATCGTAATCTATTAAAAAATGATTTGCATGAAGAAGTAGCGAATTTTTGCTTAGACCATATTGAATATATGATTGCGCATGAAGGAGAAATTGGGGCAATCTTATTAGAACCAATTCGAGCAACTGATACACATATCCCACCAAAGTCTTATTTTAAAAGATTAAGAGAAATATGTGATCGAAATGGCATTCTATTAATATTTGATGAAGTCCCGACAGCCTTAATGAGAAGTGGCGCATTTTATGTTCATCAAAACTTTGAGATTGAGCCAGATATTCTAGTTCTAGGAAAAGGGCTAGGTGGAGCGGTCATACCTCAAGCAGCTGTACTAACTCGTACAAAATACGATGTTGCTGAAGAAATATCACTTGGTCATTATACACATGAGAAACCGGCATTAGGTTGTGCAGCGATTTGTTCAACAATTGAGTATATAGATGACTACAACTTGGAAGAGAATTGCCGAGTACAATCCGAATTCGTAAAAACAAAGCTAGTTGAACTGTATGATCAGTATGAGAAGATTGGCGATATACGAGTTGCCGGATTATTGATTTCTATTGAGTTAGTCAAGTCTCGTGAAACAAAGGAAAAGAATGATGAATTAGCTGAAAAAATTCTTTATTTTTGTTTAAACAATGGGCTTTCTTTTAAGCTTTCTGGAGGCAATTGCATAACATGGCATCCACCTTTAATTGTTACAAAAAATGAGTTAGAGTTTGCTGTTGGGCTTCTTGAAGAAGGCTTGAAAAGGTTTAGTTAATTCTTATAAGTGTAGCTAATCTTTAGCATATGAGTTTAGCTACACTTTTTTGATGGGACAAAAAGGCAGCGATATAAAATCTGAGAATTGTAAATGAATTCTGGTGCTGCAAATAAAGAGTCCAAGAGTGCAAATAAATGTTGAAATGCTGCAAATAAACAGCTGACTGCAAATAAAATCTGAGAATCGCAATTAAAATTGGAGAAACTGCAATTAAAAATAGAGAATCGCAAATAAAATTAGCAAAACTGCAATTAAATTCCAAGGAACCGCAAATAAAATTTAAATTTACCTATACTGGTTAGGGTATTTAACCTGGGGATCGTACAATAGTAGTACCTTTCTAATGGTAAAATAGCAAAACAGCTCTTATTCAAATTAAACCGAATAAAAAATCTGCTAATAATCTATAAAAAAGATCAACTAGTTCAATTACAAATGATAAGCACCCCAGAGATACCCCCCTCTAAGTTATGACTACAGAATACCAGACGAATAATATATTCCATTTACAATTAAAAAGGGGGCATCCAAGAGTCAGTTAACCTAACTCAGGGGACAGCCCATTGATAAATCATATTATATTAAAATTATTTCACTAGTCCGCCTCTTAACTTAGTTACCCCAAATTCTAAATAACATTTTAAACAGCTTAGCATAAATACCCAGCCTTCTTTATTATCGATTAAATGATGAACATATTCTGGGTTGCTTTCACTAAAGCCTTCTTCTACCACTTCAATAATTGTGTTATTTTGATCTTGTTCATTTAATGTAATCGTTACGATATTTCCTTCTTCTGTAGGTCCCCAAGCAAACACAATCTTCTTATTTGTTTCAACTTCGATGATTTTAATTTTACCTTCAGCATTGTAAAGATCATATTTTAAAGTAATGACTTTTCCTTCTTCCCATCGTTCAGAGCTAGAAGAAAACCAAAAGTTACCTATTTTACTTGGATCAACAAATGCCTCAAATATGTCTTTTGCTGGTTTGAAAATATTAAACTTAGTCACATTATTCATTTAAGTATCAGCCCACTCTCAATTAATTTCATACGTATTATCTTCGTCCTTACAAACCTATTTTAAACTGTTAACTTTTAATTGTGAATATTTAAGTTGCAATATTCAGTTAATAATCTTTTACCTATCATCTATAGTAAAAAGCTTTAATCCGAGTAGTCTGGTCGCTATCATCCTGAAAATGATTAAAATCAATTTTAGAGTATAGAAGAAACAGAATAGGAGAATTGATGGGTAATAAGGTCTATTACATAGGTCATTTTATCTAAAACAATCTTTTTTTCACATTTTTGATTGTGTATACTTAAAGATGTATTTTATATATTGGTTAAATTTTATAGTTATTAATACAAGAGAGGGAGAGAAACAGTGGGGTTCTTTATTTTTTTAATCATTGCATTTTTTATTATTAAATCGATCTTTTTTTCAGGTGGTTCAGGTTCAAGTGAAGGTCATAGTCATCAAGGCACAAGTAACGGTTCAACCTATTACCCAGCTGGTCAATTTGAAACAGGATTTTATATTGAACAGATTCATGTTTATGCAAAGGGACCCGTCTTTACTTATGATACTCCAACCATAAAAGATGAATGTTTTTATGTATTTGGTGAAGGAGTACTACAAATTAGTAACTCAACAGGGGAATTGAAAATTGCTCTAAAAAAAATAAGTGATAATCGAATAGTGCCTATGCACTTTTATATTAATGGTAGCTATCACTCTGTTATTGATCGATATGGAAATACTTATGCTGGTATTGATTACACGACAGTGAGTGTTGCAAGAACAGCGGCTGCTTTGTTAAATGAATTAGAAGCATCATTGGTAGATCAACACCTTTATAATAGAACTTGTTTATTTTTAAAAGAACTACTTGTGTTTAATATGTTAGTAAAAAGAAAGATCATTACAAGTTATAGTAATCACCATATAACTGTTTCTAATGCAGATATTAGCACGTTTTACCAAACCTTCGATAAGTTAAGTGAGCAAGCGTTTAATCTAATGGATAAATATATTACAGAAGGAACAGGTGAGCAAAGAGAGGATTATATCACTAAGTTACTTAAAATATTAGAATTACCTACTGATACAAGAGATTTAAATGTCATTAAGAATCAATACAAACAATTAGCTAAGAAGTATCATCCAGACCGAAATAAAGGTACAGAAGAATTAATGAAAAAGATAAACGTAGCATATGAAGAGATATGTGAATATCTGAAGGCATCTTGAATTGGGATTCTTAATAGGAAACAAAATTAGTGGGTAGAAAGCAGAAAGCAAAAGTAAGGGGTATTGTAGCTGTATCGAATGTTATTTGAAAACTTGTTCGTTTCGATTTTATAATAATAAACTATTACGCTAAAAAGGATAGGCGATTGCCTATCCCAGTTTATACCTTTAATATCGATCCGATTCATGGCCCATATTTTTCGCTTTATCAGATGTGACATCAGCTGCTTCGGTGCTAGTGTGTTCAGTTTGATCACGATTCGCTTTTTCTAAACCTTCGCGCACTCTGCGTCCGTATTCTTCATCAGCTTTTGTAAAATAACCAACCATCGTTTCTTGGATATGAGGCTTACATACTTTTAGTGCATCTACTAAATTTGAAATAAGTTCATTTTTTTCAGTTTCGTCGAAAGCACGGTAAGTATTTCCAGCTTGGATAAAGTCGTTAGGTCGGTCGATTTTTTGTCGTACTAACTTATTATTGTACATAGGTTCATGATCTTTTCCATTCTTTGGCGCCTCTTTTAATCCACCTAGTGATGAAGGTTCATAGTTTACATGTGGGTTTTGACCTGGAGCTGCGTCAACTTTATATTCCATTTGTCCATCACGTTGATTTGTTGCTACATGATTTTTTGGCGAATTAACTGGTAGTTGTAAGTAATTTGTTCCAACTCGATATCGTTGTGTATCTGAGTACGAAAAAGTACGACCTTGAAGTAATTTATCATCTGAAAAATCCAGTCCGTCTACTAGAACACCTGTCCCAAATGCAATTTGTTCGACTTCTGCAAAATAGTTTTCTGGATTTTTATTTAATACCATTTTTCCAACTGGTAAAAAAGGAAACTTTTCTGGATCCCATAGTTTTGTAGGATCAAGTGGATCAAAATCAAGCTCCGGATGCTCATCATCACTCATGATTTGTACACATAATTCCCATTCTGGATAATCACCTTTCTCAATAGCTTCGTAAAGGTCTTGAGTTGCATGATTATAATTTGTAGATTGGATTTCATCTGCTTCGCGTTGTGATAAATTTTTTATTTCTTGTTTTAGCGGTTCCCAGTGGTATTTAATAAGAACTGCCTCGCCATCTTTGTTTACCCACTTATATGTATTAACACCGGACCCTTGCATTTGTCGATAGTTAGCTGGAATTCCCCATGGTGAAAAGAGAAATGTAACCATATGAGTGGATTCTGGTGTTAGATGAAGAAAGTCAAACATTCTTTCAGGATCAGGAAGGTTTGTTACTGGATCTGGTTTAAATGAGTGAACCATATCTGGAAATTTTAAAGGATCACGAATAAAAAAGATTTTTAAATTATTACCAACTAAATCCCAATTTCCATCTTCAGTATAAAATTTTGTAGCGAAACCACGTGGATCACGTAAAGTTTCAGGAGAATGTCCACCACCTACAACTGTGGAAAATCGAACATACACAGGTGTTTTTTTTCCCTTCTCTTGAAATAATTTTGCTCTAGTATATTTAGAAATTGCGTGATTTCCTACTTTTCCATAGGCTTCGAAATATCCTTGTGCACCGGCTCCACGAGCATGCACAACACGTTCAGGAATTCGTTCACGATCAAAATGTGAGATTTTTTCAAGAAAGTCATAGTTTTCTAAAGTTGTTGGTCCCCGATTACCAACGGTTCTTACGTTTTGATTATCTGTTACTGGATGGCCTTGCCGATTCGTCAATATTTCTTCATTGTTCGGTTGGTTATCCATGATTCTCCTCCATTCATACAAAATACAAAATTTAGATTGTCCATAAATTTGGAAGTATATGCAAATTTTTCCTGTTTAATGTATCGGAACAGTATAATTGAAAAGTTTACAATTTGGATACATTTCATGACCAATTTTGAAACATTGATTCAATATTATTGAGATGTAAAGTGAGAGGAGGAATTTAAAATGAAGAAAAAATTATTAAAAGCTTTTGTATCAACAATGGCCTTATCTGGCGCATTATTCGTTTCAAATGGTGTAACAGCCGGGCCGACACATGTTAGTGCAGCGGTTATAAATGCTCCGATTAGTGTGTATGAGGTAACTGCAAGTGTATTAAACGTACGAAGTGCTCCAAATACTAGTTCAAAAGTAGTAGACACTTTAAGAAAGAAAGATCAAATTGAGATTGTAAAATACTATAATGCTAGCTGGGCACAAATTAAAACAACAACTACTAAAAATGGTATAGCTTATGTAAGTACTAAATATTTACAAAAAGTACCAACTACTGTTACAACAAAGTCTAATTTAAATTTACGTACTGGTCCAAGTACAAAATATAAAGTTCAAACAGTGATACCAAAAGGTGCAAAAGTCAGCTTCCTTGGCTATCAAACTGAAGGGAAAACAAAAATCGATTATAATTGGGCATTTGTTTCTTACAATGGTAAAAAAGGATTTGTGAGTACTAGTTATTTAAATATGAAGTAATCACCAATTGGCTAAATCTAACAAAAAATTCAAAAATGACAAAATCGTAACGAGAAATCCAATGATATAGGATTAAAAAAAGATTACCTTAACTTTGAGTTTTTGTTTCATTTCCCTATTCCCCAAAAAAAGAAAGTGAGCTAAAAAGCTCACTTTCTTTCAGAGTGTTGAAATATAAAGTAGTCAATAGGGAAAACGGACATTAAATGAGCATTTTTGATGAAATTATCATTTTTTGAATGATTTGTTAATGGTTTTAAATTTTAATATGTTTGAGCGATTTTATGATTCCAATAACACAAGTAAGTTTTTTTAGAAGTTAAAAATATTATGAGCTAATTTTTAGAAAAACGAATTCAATTGATTAGTTTATTAATTAATGTTCGATATTAATTGACCTACAAACTGATTAATAAACAACTGTTAGATTACTCTAAGAAAAGGCTATCTGATTAGGATTTATTGCAGACTTTTTTTGTTGAATAAGTTGATTGGAACGGAGGGGTGCTCGACTCCTATGGGATAAGCGGGAA
>NZ_NUYF01000002.1:0-83059 GCF_002566505.1 Bacillus sp. AFS077874 | reverse complement strand
AGTAGAACGTCGCCTGGTAAACAAAAACATCAGCTATTTGGCTGATGTTTTTTTATGTTCAAATTTGGAAATGTTAGTTCTTATCATGACATTACATATAAAATGAAAATATCCGAAATCTAAAAGACAAACTTAAGAATCACCAACAACTTCGGATAAACATTAAAATTAATAAAGTAAACAATAATATTAATACTGGGCAAACACCCTTAATAATAAATCTACATAACTTAGATTGAATGGAGGGAAAAAGATGAGAGGAAAAATACTCAATTATTATGCAGGTGGTAATACTGCAAAAGGGTTTTATAATCTCTATGACTCAGCTTTAGAGGATTTAGATAAACTATTCATTCTAAAAGGTGGTCCAGGTACTGAGAAATCAACATTAATGAAAACAATTGGAGAACTAATTGTAAATAAGGGAATCGATATTGAATATTTACATTGTTCTTCAGATACAAATTCAGTTGATGGCTTAATTATCCCGAAATTTCAAATTGGTATAGTAGACGGAACGGCACCACATGTAATTGAACCGAAAGCTCCAGGAGTTATTGAGGAATATGTGAATTTAGGTATTGTTTGGGATTCTAAGAAATTATCCGTACACAAGGAAGCAATACTATCACTAAATGATGAGATTTCTAAAAAGTTTCAAACAGCTTATGATACATTTGCTGCTTCGTTAAAGGCTCATGATGAAATTGAAACAGTTTATATTTCCAATATGGACTTTGTAGAGGCAAATAAACTGACTAACGAATTGATAGCGCTTTTTTATGGTAGTGACAGCAATACTGAAAAAGTCTCCAAAGTAAAACATAGATTTTTAGGTGCAGCAACTCCAAGTGGCGCGGTTGATTATATTCAAAATTTAACAGAAGACATTGAAAAGCGATATTTTATTAAAGGTAGGGCTGGTTCCGGTAAATCAACAATGTTAAAGAAAATAGCAGCTGCAGGGGAAGAACGAGGATTTGATGTAGAGATTTATCATTGTGGATTTGATCCAAACAGTCTGGATATGGTAATTATTCCGGAAAAAGGCATTGCGATCTTTGACAGTACAGCACCACATGAATATTTTCCTGATCGTGAAAATGACGAGATTATTGATATGTACGAAAGATGTATTACGCCAGGAACAGATGAGAAATACGCAACAGAAATCGAAAGAACAACAAATTCATATAAAGATAAAATGAAAGAAGCAATATCTTATTTGGCAGAAGCTAAGGTTCTTAGAGATGAACTAGAAGCTATTTATATTGGAGCTATGGATTTTGCAAAAGTTGATAAAATTCAGTCTGAATTAATAGAAGAAATTGAAAGTATTATAAAGTATTAGCATTATCTAATTTGAAAAAGGTGTAACCACATTGTTACGCCTTTTTCTTATTTCTGAAGATGAGAATGATTAGTACTTTTTAATCATTTTTTCTACGACATTCGAGAAGATACGAAAAATAAATTGAATTTTCTTTATATTTTCACAAATATCGATTTAAAACCTTTGATTAAACAAAAGAAATTCGACGCTTTTATATATTTTTCGTCTTATTATTTTTAATTTTTGCGATTAAGAATACCAATAAAATATTTTTATGTAATTATTTGTAGAAAAAAGGTACTTAATTTCATATGAATTTCCCCCAATTTACTTCGTTATATGTTGAATGTACATTTAAATAGTATTTATTTACTTACTTAATGGTAAGGGCTTAAGTTTAACCGCATTAATCATTCTATATTTATTAAACTACTAACCTCTTAATCATTGTATTAAAGCAAATACATAATTGAAATATTACATCCATAAAAAGGAGAGAGATTTCATGAAACTTCGTAAAATTTTACCGTTTAAAGTAATGTCCACAGTGGCGATCTCATCTTTGATTTTCTCATCTTATACAGCTCTTGCTGAAAATAATGATACAACAACTCAAGCAATCGAGGATCAAGTACCACAATTACTAGACCAAAGTCCAAAAGGTAAAGAGGACTTATATAAAGATACTCAAAAGGAAGAGTCTGAGAAAACATATAAACCTACCGATAAAGTTCGTTTTATAGTAGAAATTGAACAGCCATCAATTTCTGACTCTTCTACGTCAAACGAAAAATCTTTATACAAAGAAAAACAGGACAAAGTAATCGAAGAAATCACAAAGAATAATAAAGCTAAATCAAATTCCCCTAAATTAAAACAACGTTTCTTTGAAGGGTTCAATGGATTTAGTGTTGAGACAGAATATCAAAATCTAAATGAAATAAAGTCTATTCCTGGTGTACTTAACGTAAATGTTGCGAGAACTTTCCATGAAACGATGGCAGCGAGTAAAGAATTAGTACAAGCACAAAAGGTTTGGAATCAATATGGTTATCAAGGAGAAGGTTTACTTGTAGCAGTCGTTGACTCAGGTATTGACTATACTCATAAGGACATGACGCTTACTGATAAGGGGAAACAAAAAGAAAAGTTAACCCCAAATGGTATTAAAAGTAAATTAGACGCTACAGCTGTAAATGATGTGTGGTATACAGATAAAGTTCCAACAGGTTATGACTGGGCTGATCATGATACAGATGTTATTCCTCGTGGTGATGGAAGTCCACACGGTACACACGTTTCAGGGACTATTGGTGCAAATGGTGATGAAGCAAATAGTGGCGTTCAAGGAATTGCTCCTGGAACGCAATTATTAGCTGAAAAAGTATTCTCCGATGTAGGTGGAGGTGCTTATGAGGATGACCTAATCGCAGGTATAGAACATGCAGTGACAATGGGTGCTGATGTTATTAATATGAGTTTAGGGGTTGATGCAGGGTTTGTAGGAGAAGACTTTGACCCAGTTCAAAAAGCAATTCGTCACGCAACAGAACAAGGAACTTTAGTTGTAGTTGCTGCTGGGAACTCAGCTTACAGTACAAAAACTAGTTTATTATTGGATTCGGCTGCACAGCCATATGCTGATAATCCTGATATCGGTACAGTAGGTGCACCTGGAGTAAGTCCGTTTGCATTATCAGTTGCTTCATATGAAAATACGAAAATGCACTTAAATACTTTATCGGACGCTAATGGTTTTAAACTTCCTTTCCAAGATCAAACTCAATATGCACCAACAAAAAACTTTAAACTTTCTAGAAATTTAACACCTGGTCAAGAGTATGAAATGGTATATGTAGGAGAAGGTTCAAAACTTACTGATTTTACTAATAAGAACGTAGAAGGAAAAATCGTTGTAGCAAAAATGAATAATCAATATACCTCATATTCGTTTGTTCAAACTAATGCGGCAAAATATAAAGCGAAAGCTGTTATTGTCATCCCACCTTCTGTCTTGGGTGATTATCCTACACTTAGGTTCTCTGATACTTCAATTCCAGCTGCTACAACAGGAAAAGCGGTTGGACAAGAATTATTAAATAAGTTGGCTAATAATCAAGTTGTAAAAATGAAATTAGCTGGAGATACTTGGATCGATAATCCGATGAAAAATACGATGTCTTATTTTTCATCATACGGCGCGCCAAGCACTTTAGATTTTAAACCAGAAATTTCTGGTCCTGGTGGAAATATCTATTCTACAGTACCCGGAAATGATTATGAAGTAATGAGCGGTACATCAATGGCGACTCCTCACGTTGCAGGTGGTTCAGCGTTAGTATTACAGTCACTTTATGAAAAAGGATTACAACATTCAGAAGATACAGCTTTAAAAGCAAAAATTGCTTTAATGAACACATCAAAAATTGTAATGGATCCAAAAACAAATGGTGAAGTTCCATACTCTCCACGTGTTCAAGGCTCTGGTTTAATGCAAATTCAAAATGCAATTAATACACCAGTCATTGTTACAAGCAGAAACACGCCGCTAGAACAAGCTGGAGCAGTAGCTTTAAAAGAAATTGGTCAAAATACTAGCTTTAAATTAAACGTTGATGCATTTGATGCACAAAAGGGTAAAAATAATAGTGCTGATATTGAATACAATGTTTACGTAGATTTATTAAAAGATAAAACAGAAACAAAGCAATTTGATTTAGACAGTGATGGGAAACTTGATTCAAAGGATTATTTAACATTAACAAGTGAACGTATCGATGGTGCATCAATCACTGTAAATGATAATAAAGTTACTGATAAAAATGGCTCATTACTTAAGATAAAACCAGGTCAGACAAAAATGCTGACAATTAATGTGAATTTACCAGATTCATTAAAGAAAAATAGTTTTGTTGAAGGATTTGTACGTTTAGTTCCAGTAGACAAAGACCAAGATAAAGCAGTACCAATTTCTGTTCCTTATATGGGCTTCTATGGACAATGGGATGAGCCAAGAAATATCGATCCACCAGCTTGGGAAAAAGATGCATTTTTAGGTTACACTGCACTTTGGGATGGAACATCAGAACGTTATCCAAAAGGATATAATTCTGCGACAGGTACGTTTGATCTTAATAAAATTGCTATTTCACCAAACTACCATATAAATGGAATATATTCTTCATTTACAGCATTGCGTAATTTAGCAAAAACTGAAATGTATATTGAAAATCAATCGGGAGAAATGGTTAAGTATTTAGGTGACTTTAGTGAATTTACAGGATCTCCATATAAATTCAGAAAAAATGTCATGCCATTTGGTGATACTAGCTACAATGAACTTTATGCTTGGAATATGACAGATGAAAATGGACAAGTTGTTCCTGACGGAGTTTACAATTATGTGATTCGCACAACTCTAGATTATCCAGGGGCAAAACCTCAAGAAGTAAAAATGCCAGTAAAAGTAGATTCGATTCTACCTAAAGTTACTGATATTAAAGTAACTCCAAAAGATGGAAAATATGAAATTTCTTGGAAAGGTACCGATAATGAAAGTGGGTATGCAGCTTCTATGGTTTGGGTTAACGGAAATTATTATACACCAGGAGCAGCTCAAACTTTACTAGTAAATGTTGAACCAAAGAGTATCGTAATAGGTGGAGCTGATAACGCATTTAATCACTCTTATACTACATGGGGTGATCAAAGTGCAAAATATATGAGTGAATGGATGGTTCTTTCGAACGGCAGCGTATACCCGACTACAAATATTAGTAAAAACAGAGTAGCATCAGTAGACTTCTTTGCTCAAAATAGAGTAGATTGGAAGTTCAATGTGAAAGATGTAAACGGAAATATAGTTGATTCATTTGAATATAAAAATGAAAAAGAAGTGCACACAAAATGGTTCCCAAAAGCACATCTACCAAACGGCACATATTATATCTCTGCTGATGTGGTTACGAAGGATGGATTTAAAGTAACATCAACTCCGACTAAAGTAACGGTTGTTCAATAAAAGTCAATAATTGAAAAAGCTATCTTTCCCAATTATTATAGGGATAGATAGTTTTTTTGTTTTTCATTGATTAGTCGATAATAGAAATCCGAATAAGAAATAAAAAAATCACATTTGCTATCAGTAATTTAATAAAAATAGGCATCATAGAATGTATAAAACTGCGTAAAACACGAACATTAAAATATTTTTTAAGAAAAACATTCATATTTTATTGAAAAAAGAGTTATAAATTGATACTATAGAGATAGGAAATTTAGCAAACCTCATATAAGTTTGGGAATATGGCCCAAAAGTTTCTACCTAGTAACCTTAAATTACTGGACTATGAGGGGAAGTTAATCACACGTGTACGTATATTAGTATACGCCTAAGTAGATTATCTTTCTCACCATAGAGGGATATTTCTATTTAGGCGTTTTTTGTTGGTAATTTATAGTAAAAATAAAAAAATAGCGAATAAACTTGGGGGAAAAGCAGATGAAACCGGTAGTTGGTGTCATTATGGGGAGTACAAGTGATTGGGAAACAATGAAACATGCTTGTGATGTGTTAGAAGAGCTAAATATAAGCTATGAGAAACGAGTTGTTTCGGCACATCGTACACCAGATTTAATGTTTGAGTATGCAGAATCAGCTAGAGAACGTGGTATTAAAGTAATTATTGCAGGTGCAGGCGGAGCTGCTCACTTACCAGGAATGGTAGCAGCAAAAACGACACTTCCAGTAATTGGTGTACCAGTACAATCAAAAGCTTTAAATGGATTAGATTCATTATTATCAATTGTGCAAATGCCAGGTGGAGTACCTGTTGCAACTGTTGCGATTGGTAAAGCAGGTGCGACGAATGCAGGCTTACTTGCAGCTCAAGTATTAAGTATCCAAGATCAAGAAGTTTATTTAGCATTAGAAACTCGTCGTGAAAACACTACTAAACAAGTTCTAGAAAGCAGTGAATCACTATGAATAGCAAAGTAATTCTACCAGGACAAACAATAGGGATCATCGGGGGAGGCCAACTTGGAAGAATGATGGCGCTTTCAGCGAAAGAAATGGGCTATAAAATAGCTGTTCTAGATCCTACTCCAAATTCACCTTGTGGGCAAGTATCTGATATAGAGATTACGGCTGAGTATTCTAATTTAGAAGCAATTAAACAGCTTGCGAAAGTAAGTGATGTTATAACATATGAATTTGAAAATATTGATGTAAACGCACTTGAGTATTTAGATGAGCACTCCTATTTACCTCAAGGCAGTGAGTTATTAAAGCTAACAAGAAATAGATTAACTGAAAAAACAGCTATTCAAAGTTTAGGTATAAAGGTTGCTCCATTTCAACTAGTAGAAAATGAAGAGCAATTTTCTGAGGCAGTTACGGTAATAGGTTTACCAGCTGTTTTGAAAACGACAACAGGTGGTTATGACGGAAAAGGGCAAGTTGTTTTAAAATCTGAAGAAGACTTTGTTGAAGCGTTAGAACTTGTTAAAAAACAGCAATGTATTCTTGAGGGCTGGGTTCCTTTTGAAAAAGAATTGTCAATAATTGTCGCAAGAAATAGTAATGGAGAGGTAAATACGTTTCCAATAGCAGAGAATGTTCATATAAATCAAATTCTGCATACTTCATCTGTACCAGCAAATACTTCAAAATCAGTAATAGAAACAGCAGAGAACTATGCAAAAAAAGTAGCTAGCTCATTTCATCTTGTTGGTGTTTTAGCAATTGAGTTATTTGTAACAGAAGATGAGCAGGTTTATATAAATGAATTAGCTCCGCGTCCACATAATACAGGACACTATACAATGGAGGCAGTTGAAACTTCACAATTCAAGCAGCATATTCGAGCGGTTTGTAATTTACCATTAGGGAATACGGAATTACTTAAACCAGTAGTAATGGTGAATATATTAGGTGAACATGTTGAAGAAGTATTGAATGTAATGCAAAATGATAGTACATTAAATGTCCATCTTTATGGTAAAGAAGAAAGCAAAAAAGGCCGTAAAATGGGACATATTAATATAATGGCAGCATCAACAGAACAAGCGATGCAAAAAGTACAAGAGTTAGGGATTTGGAAACAAAACCCGGTGGAGGTAAAAATATGATTGAACGTTATTCACGCCCAGAAATGGCAGCAATTTGGACAGAAGAAAACAAATTTAAAGCTTGGTTAGAAGTTGAAATCTTAGCATGTGAAGCATGGGCTGAATTAGGAGATATTCCTAAAGAAGACGTAAAAGTGTTACGCGAAAAAGCTTCTTTCGATATAAACCGAATTTATGAAATTGAAAAAGAAACACGTCATGACGTAGTTGCATTTACACGTGCAGTTTCTGAAACATTAGGCGACGAACGTAAATGGGTACATTATGGCTTAACTTCAACTGATGTAGTAGATACGGCACTGTCATACTTACTACGTCAGGCAAATGATATCTTATTAAAAGATTTAGAGAATTTCATTGGAATTCTTGAAACGAAAGCGAAAGAACATAAGTACACAGTAATGATGGGACGTACTCACGGTGTACATGCAGAACCAACTACTTTTGGTTTAAAACTTGCATTATGGACTGAAGAAATGAAGCGTAACTTAGAGCGATTTAAGAATGCGATTGAAACAGTTCGAGTAGGTAAAATCTCAGGCGCTGTTGGAACATATGCAAATATTCCTCCATTTGTTGAAGAATATGTTTGTGAAAAGTTAGGAATTCAAGCAGCTCCAATTTCAACTCAAACTTTACAACGTGATCGTCATGCTCACTACATGGCAACATTATCTTTAATTGCAACTTCAATTGAGAAGTTTGCAACTGAAGTACGTGGATTACAAAAAAGTGAAACACGCGAAGTTGAAGAATTCTTTGCAAAAGGTCAAAAAGGCTCTTCTGCAATGCCACATAAACGTAATCCAATTGGATCTGAAAACATGACAGGTTTAGCTCGTGTAATTAGAGGTCATATGGTTACAGCTTATGAAAATGTATCACTTTGGCATGAAAGAGATATCTCACATTCATCTGCAGAAAGAATCATCCTACCAGATGCTACAATACTTTTAAATTACATGTTAAATCGATTTGGAAATATTGTTAAAAACCTTACAGTATTCCCTGAGAATATGAAACGTAATATGGATCGTACTTACGGATTAATTTATTCTCAACGTGTACTTCTTGCTTTAATTGAAAAAGGAATGTCACGTGAAGAGGCTTATGATACTGTTCAACCAAAAGCAATGGAAGCTTGGGAAACTCAAGTACAGTTTAAAGAGCTTGTAGAAGCAGAAGAAAAAATTACTTCTTTATTATCTCAAGAAGAAATTAATGATTGCTTTGACTACAGCTACCACTTAAGTCAAGTCGATACAATTTTTGAACGCTTAGGATTAAATTAATAAATATTGTTTGGCTAAGATTAGAGAAAAAAATTCTTAGCCAAACAATTCAAATAACAGATAAAGCAGAAATTCTATTGGGTGTTTAAATGAGGATATGGGAGGCATTGTTAGCATGGCAGAGCAAGTAATGTTGTATGAGGGAAAGGCAAAAAGAATTTTCTCAACTGAGAATCCTGAAATTGTAAGAGTTGAGTACAAAGATTCAGCAACTGCATTTAACGGTGAAAAGAAAGCAGAAATTGCTGGTAAAGGTCGCTTGAATAATGCGATTACTAGTTTACTATTTTCAAAGTTAAAGGAATCAGGTATTGCATCTCATTTTGTAGAAAAAACATCAGAACTTGAACAACTTGTAAAACGAGTAACAATAGTACCAATTGAAGTAGTTGTTAGAAATATCGTTGCTGGTAGCTTATCGAAACGCATGGGATTAGATGAGGGTGTTAAGTTAGAAAAACCAATCATTGAGTTTTATTACAAACGTGATGATTTAGGTGATCCAATTATTAATGAAGATCATATCGCTGCACTTAAACTAGCAACAACTGAAGATCTTGAAACAATTAAAGAGATTGCTCTCCGTGTTAATGATGTACTAGTAGAACAGTTTAATGCATGTAATGTTCGATTAGTCGATTTTAAATTAGAGTTTGGCAAATTAAATGATGGAACAATTTTGTTAGCAGATGAGATTTCACCAGATACTTGCCGATTATGGGATAAAGATACAAACGCGAAATTTGATAAAGATGTATTCCGTAGAGATTTAGGTAACTTAACAGATGGATACGAAGAAATTTTAAAACGCTTAGGGGGATTATCATGTTCAAAGTAAGAGTATTCGTTACATTAAGAGAAAGTGTTTTAGATCCACAAGGAAATGCAGTTAAAAACGCACTTCATAGCATGAATTTTAGCGATGTTCAAGATGTTCGTATCGGTAAATATATGGAATTATTAATTGATAAAAATGTTGCAGATTTAAATACTACAGTAAAAGAAATGTGTGAAAAGTTATTAGCAAACATCGTAATTGAAGATTACCGTTATGAGGTAGAGGAGGTAGTCGCACAGTGAAGTTTGCAGTAATTGTGTTCCCGGGCTCAAATTGTGATGTTGATATGTATCATGCAATCAAAGATGAGTTAGGCGAAGAAGTAGAATACGTATGGCATGATTCAACGAATTTAGATGAATTTGATGGTATCTTATTACCAGGTGGCTTCTCATATGGAGATTACTTACGCTCTGGCGCAATTGCAGGTTTTGCAAACGTGATGGATGCGGTGAAGAAAGCTGCTGCTGAAGGTAAACCAGTATTTGGCGTTTGTAATGGATTCCAAATCCTAACTGAAGCAGGTCTACTACCAGGTACTCTTAGACGTAATGAGAAATTAAAATTTATGTGTAAACAAGTAGAGCTAGTTGTTGAAAACAATGAATCTATGTTTACAACTGGTTATGAAAAAGGTCAAGTAATTACTGTACCAATCGCACACGGTGAAGGAAATTACTATTGCGATCAAGAAACATATGAAGCACTTAAAAGTAATAATCAGATAATTTTCCGTTATCAAAATAATCCGAACGGTAGTTTAGATGATATCGCAGGAATTGTTAATGAAAAAGGAAATGTATTAGGTATGATGCCACACCCTGAGCGTGCAGTTGATGCATTATTAGGTAGTGCAGACGGACTTCAACTATTTCGTTCGATTGTAAGAAACTGGAGGGAAAACCATGTCGTTACTTCTTGAGCCAAATCCAATTCAAATTGAAAATGATAGAATTTATGCCACTATGGGCTTAACTGATGAAGAGTTTCAATTAGTCAAATCAATTATTGGTCGCAATCCGAACTATACAGAGCTTGGATTATTCTCAGTAATGTGGTCTGAACATTGTAGTTATAAAAACTCAAAACCTTTATTACGTAAATTCCCAATAAGCGGTGAGCATGTTTTACAAGGACCAGGTGAAGGAGCAGGTATTGTTGATATTGGCGATGAGCAAGCTGTCGTATTTAAAATCGAAAGCCATAATCACCCTTCTGCAATTGAACCATACCAAGGTGCTGCAACTGGTGTAGGTGGAATTATTCGTGATGTATTTTCAATGGGAGCACGTCCTGTTGCACTTCTAAATTCTTTACGATTTGGAGAATTAGAAACTCCAAGAGTTAAGTATTTATTTGAAGAAGTAGTTGCAGGTATTGCTGGTTATGGAAACTGTATTGGTATTCCAACAGTTGGTGGAGAAGTAAACTTCGATCCATGTTACGAAGGCAACCCTTTAGTAAATGCAATGTGTGTTGGGTTAATCAATCATAAAGATATTAAAAAAGGTCAAGCACATGGTGCTGGAAATACAGTAATGTACGTTGGTGCTTCAACTGGTCGTGACGGAATTCATGGTGCAACTTTTGCTTCTGAAGAGTTATCTGATGCATCTGATGAGAAACGCCCAGCGGTACAAGTAGGCGATCCATTTATGGAGAAGTTATTACTTGAAGCATGTTTAGAAGTTGTTCAAAATGACGCTCTTGTTGGTATTCAAGATATGGGTGCAGCTGGATTAACATCTTCATCTGCTGAGATGGCTTCAAAGGCAGGAATGGGAATTGAGATGAATCTTGATTTAGTTCCTCAACGTGAAGCTGGTATGACAGCTTACGAAATGATGCTATCTGAATCTCAAGAACGTATGTTACTAGTTGTAGAAAAAGGTAGAGAGCAAGAAATCGTAGACTTATTTGAAAAGTATGATCTACATGCTGTATCAGTAGGACGTGTTACAGATGATAAGATGCTTCGCTTACTTCACAAAGGTGAGGTTGTAGCTGAATTACCTGTAGATGCTCTTGCTGAAGAAGCTCCAGTATATCATAAGCCATCAACTGAACCTGCATATTATGGTGAGTTCCAAGCGATGGAAAACTATATTCCTGAAATTAGTGATTCAAAAGAAACGTTAAAACAATTACTTTCTCAACCTACAATCGCAAGTAAAGAGTGGGTTTACGGTCAGTATGATTACATGGTTCGTACAAATACAGTAGTTGCTCCAGGTTCAGATGCTGCAGTAATCAGAATTCGTGATACAAAAAAAGCTCTAGCAATGACAACTGACTGTAATGCACGCTACTTATATTTAGATCCTGAAGTTGGTGGGAAAATTGCAGTAGCAGAAGCAGCTCGTAATGTAGTTTGTTCAGGTGCTCGTCCACTTGCAATTACAGATTGCTTAAACTTCGGAAATCCTGAAAAACCTGAGATTTTCTGGCAGTTAGAAAAAGCAACAGATGGTATGAGTGAAGCTTGTAATGTATTAAGTACTCCAGTAATCGGTGGTAACGTATCATTATATAACGAAACGAATGGTGAAGCAGTTTACCCAACTCCTGTAGTTGGTATGGTAGGTCTAATTGAAGATGTCGAGCATATCACGACTCAAAACTTTAAAACTGCTGGCGATTTAATTTATGTAATCGGTGGAGCAGAAACTGAATTCGGTGGAAGTGAGCTTCAAAAATTATTAAATGGCAAAATCTTTGGTAAAGCACCAAGTATTGATTTAGCTGTTGAATCTAGTCGCCAAGAGCAAATTCTTGCTGCTATTCAAGCAGGTGTAGTTGCTTCAGCACACGATATTTCTGAGGGTGGTTTAGCTGTAGCGATTGCAGAAAGCACATTTGGTCCGTCAGAAGTTGGTGCAACTATTACGATTGAAGGAAATGAGGTTGTTTCATTATTTAGCGAAACTCAATCACGTTTCTTACTTTCAGTTAAACCTGAACATAAAGTACAATTCGAAGCATTAGTAGATGCAAAGTTAATCGGTACAGTTACAGAAGAAACATCAGTAACAGTTCGTAATGAAAACAATGAAACAGTTCTTCATGCTTCAGTTGAGGAACTGAAACAAGCTTGGAAAGAGGCGATCCCATGCTTGCTGAAATAAAAGGGCTAAACGAAGAATGTGGAATATTTGGAATTTGGGGGCATACTGATGCTGCCCAAATCTCCTACTATGGTCTTCATAGCTTACAACATAGAGGCCAAGAAGGAGCTGGAATTGTTGTAACGAATGGGGATGAACTTGAAGGGGCAAAAGGACTTGGTTTAATAACAGAAGTTTTCAGTAAAGGTCAATTAAATGATTTACACGGAAAAGCTGCTATTGGTCATGTTCGTTATGCAACTGCTGGTGGAGGCGGCTATGAAAATGTTCAGCCTCTATTATTCCAATCGCATACTGGAAGCATTGCTCTTGCTCATAATGGTAATTTAGTAAATGCTTCAAGATTACGTAAAGATTTAGAGATGCAAGGTAGTATTTTTCAAACTACTTCTGATACTGAAGTACTTGCTCACTTAATTAAACGTAATGGTTCTGCTCCATTAAAAGATAGCATTAAAGCATCTTTAAATATGATCAAAGGAGCTTTCGCTTACTTAGTTCTAACAAAAGATGCAATGTATGTTGCACTAGATCCAAATGGCTTTAGACCATTAGCGTTAGCTAAACTAGGTGACGCTTATGTTGTAGCTTCAGAGACGTGTGCATTTGATGTAGTCGGAGCGAAATATATTCGAGATATTAATCCGGGAGAATTACTTGTTATTTCAGACAATGGAGTGGAAACTGATCAGTTTACTTCATCAGTTAATCACACAATTTGTAGTATGGAATATATTTATTTCTCTCGTCCTGATAGCAATATTGATAATATCAATGTTCATGCTGCACGTAAAAATATGGGGCGTGTATTAGCGAAAGAAGCTCCTGTTGAAGCGGACGTAGTAATCGGTGTTCCAGATTCAAGTATTTCAGCCGCAGTTGGTTACGCTGAAGAATCTGGTATTCCATATGAACTTGGATTGATTAAAAATCGCTATGTAGGTCGTACATTTATTCAACCTTCTCAAGAACTTAGAGAGCAAGGGGTTAAGATGAAACTTTCTCCAGTTCGTTCAATCGTTGAAGGGAAACGTGTAGTAATGGTAGATGATTCAATCGTTCGTGGAACTACAAGCCGCCGAATCGTACAAATGTTACGTGATGCAGGTGCAAGTGAAGTTCATGTTCGTATTGGCGCACCACCATTGAAAAATCCTTGCTATTACGGTATTGACACTTCTACAAGAGAAGAGTTAATTGCTGCAACTAATACAATAGAAGAAATTTGCGAAGAAATTGGTGCAGATTCATTAGAATTTATTAGTTTAGAAGGACTACTAAATGCTATTGGTAGAAATCATGAGGGGCCAAATAGAGGCCAATGTACTGCTTGCTTTACAGGGAAGTATCCAACAGTAATCTATGATGAAAATGAATTAGTACATTCTCATAATTAATATTAAAAAACAGAGGCGGTGAGCAAAGTCGCCGCCTCTTTTCAATTGAATCTATTCATAAGGAACTGAAAGGGGAAATCATCACATGGCGAATGCATATAAACAAGCTGGAGTAGATATCGAAGCTGGCTATGAAGCAGTGAACAGAATGAAGAAACACGTTCAAAAAACAATGCGTCAAGAAGTTCTTGGTGGATTAGGAGGATTTGGAGGAATGTTTGATCTTTCCAAATTTAACTATAAGGAACCGGTTCTTGTATCAGGGACAGATGGAGTAGGAACAAAATTAAAATTAGCTTTCCAAATGGACCGTCACGATACGATCGGCATTGATGCAGTCGCGATGTGTGTGAATGATATTGTGGTTCAAGGAGCGGAGCCTTTATTTTTCCTAGATTACTTAGCAGTTGGCAAGGCTGTACCTGAACGAATTGAGCAAATTGTAAAAGGTGTATCTGATGGCTGCGTTCAAGCAGGCTGCGCTTTAGTCGGAGGAGAAACTGCAGAAATGCCTGGTATGTATCCAGAGAATGAATATGACGTTGCTGGTTTTGCAGTAGGAATTGCTGATAAGTCGAAGCTTGTAACAGGTCAAAACATTAAAGAAGGAGATATCTTATTAGGAATCTCATCAAACGGGATCCATAGTAATGGATATTCTCTAGTTCGTAAGGTTTTATTAGAAAAAGGTGGCTTAACGCTTGATCAAAACATTGATAAATTAGGTCATACTTTAGGCGAAGAATTACTACGCCCAACTAAAATTTATGTAAAACCAATCTTAAATGTTCTTAAACAGTTTGAAGTAAAAGGTATGGCACATATTACTGGTGGTGGGTTTATTGAAAATATCCCAAGAATGCTTCCAGAGGGAATCGGTGCAGAAATTGATTATGGTTCATGGCCAATCCAACCAATCTTTGATTTATTAGAAGAGATTGGTGAATTGAAGCGCGAAGAAATGTTTAATATTTTTAATATGGGTATTGGTATGGTTCTTGCGATTAGTGAAGAGAACTTACATGACACTATTAAACTATTAGAAGAAGACGGAGAAAAAGTATTTATTATCGGAAGAACAAAAGCAGGTGAAGGTGTAACCTTTGGCGGAGGTTCTCTGTAATGAAGAAGATTGCCGTATTTGCTTCAGGAAATGGCAGTAACTTTCAAGCCATTCTTGATGCAACTCTAAGCGGAGAAGTGAATGCTGAAGTGAAATTACTTGTTTGTGATCGCCCAAATGCATTTTGTATCGAACGTGCAAAGCAAGCAAATATTCCATCATTTATATTTTCAGCGAAAAACTATGAATCAAAAGAGCAGTATGAAGGTGAAATTATTGCCCATCTTAAAGAGTTAAATGTCGAATTTATCGTTTTAGCTGGCTATATGAGATTGATTGGTCCGACAATTTTAGACTCATTTCCTGGGAAAATAGTAAATATTCATCCTTCATTTCTACCATTATTTCCTGGAAAAGACGCAATTGGTCAAGCTCTCCTAGCAGGTGTCGAATCGACTGGTGTAACGGTTCATTATGTCGATGAAGGAATGGATACTGGTCCAATTATTGCGCAAGAAGAAATTCTGATTGAAAAGGGAGATTCGAAGGAATCTCTTGAGCACAAGGTTCATAGTGTCGAGCATGTTTTATATGTGCAAACACTAAAAAAATTGTTTAGTTAACTAGATTTAGATATAGAGCATGAAATCGATTAGATAGGGGAATGTATCATGAAAAAACGAGCTTTAGTTAGCGTTTCAGATAAACAAGGGATTATTGAATTTGTAAGTGGATTAATTAAACATGATTTTGAAGTTATTTCAACAGGTGGAACTTATAATTTATTAAAAGATGCTGGATTAAATGTAATTGGTATTTCGGAAGTAACTAACTTTCCAGAAATTATGGATGGTCGTGTAAAAACATTACATCCTTCAATTCACGGAGGTTTACTAGGTGTTCGTTCAAATGAAGAACATATGCGTCAAATGAACGAGTTAGGAATTCAGCCAATTGATTTAGTTTGTGTAAATTTATATCCGTTTAAAGAAACGATCATGAAGCCTGATGTTACATTTGAAGATGCAATTGAAAATATCGATATCGGTGGCCCTACAATGCTTCGTTCAGCAGCTAAAAATCATGAATTTGTATCTGTAGTAGTTGACCCAACAGATTATGAAGTAATTTTGGCTGAGTTAGCTGATAATAATACGGTTTCTATTACTACGAACCGTCGATTAGCAGCTAAAGTTTTCCGTCATACTGCAGCTTATGATTCATTAATTTCTAATTATTTAACAGAGCAAGTAGGAGAAGAAAATCCTGAAAGCTATACTGTTACTTACGAATTAAAACAATCTTTACGTTATGGTGAAAATCCTCACCAAAAAGCGACATTCTATCGTGCTCCAATGCCAACAGTTTCGTCTATTGCTTATGCAGAGCAATTACATGGTAAAGAGCTTTCTTATAATAATATTAATGACGCTAATGAAGCATTAAATATTGTACGTGAATTCTCAAATCCAGCTGTTGTCGCTGTAAAACACATGAATCCTTGTGGAGTCGGAGAAGGCACTACAATTGAAGAAGCTTATGATCGTGCTTATACTGCTGATCCAGTTTCAATTTTTGGAGGAATTATTGCGACAAACCGTGAAGTTGATGCTGCAACAGCTAAGAAAATGCATGAATTATTCTTAGAAATTATTATCGCTCCTTCATTCAGTGAAGAGGCTTTAGAAATCTTAACTAGTAAAAAGAACTTACGTTTATTAACAGTGGACTTAGAAACTAAGCCTTCGTTTGCACCTAAATTAACGACTGTTCATGGTGGTTTATTACGTCAAGATATGGATACATTTGGATTAGATGATGCAACAGTTACAGTCCCTACAAAACGTCAACCGACTGAAGAAGAGTGGGAGAATTTAAAATTAGGTTGGAAAGTTGTAAAGCATGTTAAATCAAATGCAATTGTTTTAGCGAAGGATCATATGACAATCGGTGTTGGTGCAGGTCAAATGAATCGTGTTGGAGCTGCAAAAATTGCGATTGAACAAGCTGGCGAAAAATCAATTGGTGCAGCGTTAGCTTCAGATGCATTTTTCCCTATGAATGATACAGTAGAAGCAGCGGCTAAAGCTGGTATTACAGCAATTATTCAACCGGGCGGATCAATCAAAGATGAAGATTCAATTAAAAAAGCTGATGAATATGGAATTGCAATGGTCTTTACAGGGGTTCGTCACTTTAAACATTAAGAAATAAGGAGATGACAAGATGAAAGTATTAGTCATTGGTCGCGGAGGCCGTGAGCATACAATTGCTTGGAAGGTAAATCAATCGGAGAATGTAACAGACGTATTTGTTGCTCCAGGAAACGATGGAATGATTGATGTTGCAACACTTGTCAATATTGATGAAAGTGACCATGAAGCACTTATTGCATTTGCAAAAAAGGAAGAAATTGATTTAACAATCGTTGGTCCTGAAGTTCCTTTAATGAACGGAATTGTAAATGATTTTCGAGCTGCTAATTTAAAGATATTTGGTCCAACTAAGGAAGCTGCAATTATTGAGGGAAGTAAAAGTTTTACAAAGGATTTAATGAAAAAATACGCGATCCCGACTGCAGCTTATGAAACGTTTACTAATTTTGAAGAAGCAAAAGCATATGTTGAAAATGTTGGCGCACCGATTGTTATTAAAGCTGATGGTCTAGCAGCTGGTAAAGGTGTAGTTGTAGCGATGACAATAGAAGAAGCAATTGTAAGCCTTCATGACATGCTACTTGATGAAAAGTACGGCGATGCAAGTGCATCTGTAGTAATTGAAGAATATTTGGAGGGCGAAGAATTCTCGCTAATGTCATTTGTTAACGGGAATAAGGTTTATCCTATGGTAATCGCCCAAGACCATAAACGTGCTTATGATGGAGACAAAGGACCTAATACGGGTGGTATGGGTGCTTATTCGCCAGTACCACAAATCTCAGAGTCAGTTGTTGAACAATCTTTAAAAGAAATAGTAGTACCAGTCGCAGAAGCAATGATTTCTGAAGGAAGACATTTTACTGGAATACTATATGCTGGTTTAATGTTAACAAGCCAGGGACCTAAAGTAATCGAGTTTAATGCAAGATTTGGCGATCCAGAGACGGAAGTTGTATTACCTCGTTTAGAGAGTGAGTTAGCTGAAGTATTATTAGCAATATTAAATGAAGAAGAAATTAATTTAGAATGGTCAGAGGAAGCTGTTGTTGGAGTTGTGCTTGCTGCAAATGGATATCCTGAAGTTCCTGAAAAAGGTGCTGTAATATCTGGTTTAAATAATGTAAGTAATGAAACAATGGTATTCCACGCTGGTACGAAACTTGAAAATAATGAATATGTTACAAATGGTGGACGAGTATTAATTATTGCACATAAAGGAAGCTCCATTAATGAAGCTTGCGAAAATGTATATAAACAAATTGATACGGTTCAATCAACTGGCTTATTCTATCGCCACGATATAGCGCATAAAGCAATTAAAGTAAATAATTAGTAAGAAAGGGTCGTCATTTATTATTAATGACGACCCTATTTCTTGTTAAAACAAGAACTAGTGTTCTATTTTTATCTATACAATCTACTCCATTTTTGATAAACTACTTTTATGAAGGTTGAACATAATCTTCGAATGTATCTCCCTCGTCGTGTTTATCTGCCATAATCTTACATTTCTTACCTAGAGCAGTCATTGGGCAAAAACGTAATACTCCCTCTGCAAATTTCATGGCACCGATTATGATCAAAATGATTACAGAATTACTACATCTTCTGCGTGTAAGCTTTGCTGTGCCGTAAGCTAAAATTGTTAAGCCAGCAGTTATACGGATAAGTGCATTTATAATGCTAATATTTGGTCTCAACAGTAACTCCCCTTATAATAAGTATCAGTGACTACATCACTCTTTACCATTTTTCCCTTTAATTGTTTCAATATCATAGGAAACAATTAGTATTAATTACTTAAAATGGGGACGTAGGGTTACTTTTCCTTTTCAATAAGATACAATACATTTATATTTTTGATAAAAAGTACTTAATAAAAATAGATAAATTAATGTTAAAAAACAATTCCGGAGGACAAAATGTACGATTATTCACAATGGAATCACATATTTAAATTAGATCCAAACAAAGAAATCTCTGATGATGAATTAGAAAAAATTTGCGAGTCAGGAACGGATGCAATATTAGTCGGTGGAACGGACGATGTAACGTTAGATGCTACAATCTCTCTACTAGTTAGAATAAGACGCTATGCAGTACCATGTATTTTAGAGGTATCAAATCTTGAAGCCGTAACTCCAGGATATGATTTCTATTTTATCCCGACAGTTTTAAATAGTAATGATCCAAAGTGGATTATTGGAATGCATCAACAAGCAATGAAAGAATTCGCTCATTTAGTTCATGCCGAAGAATTGGTAATGGAAGGTTATTGTATATTAAATGAAGATTGTAAGGCTGCAAAGCTGACAAATGCAGTAACAGATCTTTCAATAGAAGATATTGTCGCTTATGCGGAAGTTTCTGAGCAATTATTAAAATTACCAATTTTTTATTTGGAATATAGCGGAACATATGGTTCACCTCAGGTGGTAGAAGAAGTTTCAAAAGTATTAAACAATACGAAATTATTCTATGGTGGGGGAATTTCATCAGCTCAACAAGCAATTGAGATGAAGCAATTTGCTGATACGATTGTTGTTGGGAACATTATATATGATAACTTACAAGAGGCTTTACTTACTGTGAAAGCTGTGAAAGAAGGAGCGACGAAGTAATGAAAACAGCAGAAGAATTATTGCAAGGTTTAAATCCAATGCAAAAAGAAGCCGTTAAAACGGTTGATGGTCCTTTATTAATTATGGCTGGAGCAGGTTCAGGTAAAACTCGAGTACTAACACATCGAATTGCTTATTTATTAGGAGAAAAAGGTGTCGCTCCATGGAATATACTTGCGATCACCTTTACAAATAAAGCAGCTAGAGAGATGAGAGAGCGTATATTTAATCTAGTTGGAAAAGATGCAGAAGATATTTGGGTTTCCACATTCCACTCAATGTGTGTGCGCATTCTTCGGAGAGATATTGATCGAATTGGCTTTAACAGAAGCTTTTCTATATTAGATACAACTGACCAATTAACAGTCATAAAAAATATTCTGAAAGAGAAAAACTTAGATTCAAAGAAATTTGATCCTCGTAGTATTCTAGGTTCTATTAGTAGTGCAAAAAATGAACTGCAAACTGCTGCAGATTATTCAAGAGATGCCTTTACTCCATTTGAAAAAGTTGTTGGAGAAATTTATGCATCTTATCAAGATCGACTACGTAAAAATCATTCATTAGACTTCGACGATTTAATTATGATGACAATTAATTTATTTGAACGTGTTCCAGAAGTACTACAATATTATCAACGAAAATTTCAATATATTCACGTGGATGAGTATCAAGATACTAATCATGCTCAGTATAAAATTGTAAAATTACTTGCCGAGCAATTTAAAAATATTTGTGTAGTTGGTGATTCAGATCAATCAATTTATCGATGGCGTGGAGCAGATATTTCTAATATTCTTTCATTCGAAAAAGATTATGATAAAGCACAAGTAATTCTGTTAGAACAAAATTACCGTTCGACTCAAACGATTCTAGATGCTGCTAACGCAGTTATCACGAACAATTCAAACCGTAAAGCGAAAAAGCTTTGGACAGAAAATGGACAAGGTACACCGATACATTATTTTAGAGCTGCCTCAGAACAGGACGAAGGATATTTTGTGGCTGGAAAGCTAGCCGAGTGGAAAAAAGAAGGAGTTCATCAATATGGTGATGTTGCTATTCTTTATCGTACGAATGCGCAATCACGTGCAATGGAGGAAGTTTTAGTTAAGTCTAATATTCCTTATAAAATGGTCGGCGGAGTAAAGTTCTATGATCGTAAAGAGATTAAAGATATACTAGCTTACTTAAGATTTATTGCAAATCCAGATGATGAGATTAGTTTTTCAAGAATTATTAATGTCCCAAAACGTGGTGTGGGAGCGGCATCTGTAGATAAAATTATTAACTATAGCATAATGAATGACCTATCTCTATCAGATACTTTAGAGCAAATTGACTTCGTTGGATTAAGTGGAAAGATTACGAAAGCAATTGGAGATTTCCATGCTATGGCGAAAAACTGGCAGCAAATGTTGGATTATTTATCAGTTACCGAGCTTGTTGAGGAAGTTCTTGATAAAACAGGCTATATCCAAGTGTTAAAAGATGAAAATACTATTGAATCTGCTTCAAGAATTGAAAATATTGAAGAGTTTTTAACAGTTACAAACGCTTTTGAAGAAAGCAGTGAAGATAAAAGTTTAGTATCATTTTTAACTGATTTAGCTTTAGTATCTGATATCGATCAAGCCGATAAAGAAGAGTCACAAGCAGATGAGGTTATCCTTATGACGCTTCACTCTGCAAAAGGATTAGAGTTCCCAGTAGTGTTTCTAATCGGTTTGGAAGAAGGTATTTTCCCACATAGCCGTTCTTTAATGGACGAAGAAGAAATGGAAGAAGAAAGACGATTAGCATATGTAGGAATAACACGTGCTGAAAAGAATTTATATATTACGAATGCTCAAACACGTACACTTTATGGTCGCACTAGTGTAAACCAAGAATCTCGCTTTATTAATGAAATTCCTGATGAGCTATTAGATCGTGCTAATAAGAAAGTAGTAACTGAGCGCCGTGCTGTATCTAGACCAGCGGTGGCAATGAAAACAACAGGTGGAGAGTCACTAGGTTGGAGAGTTGGAGATAAAGCTTCTCATGGTAAATGGGGAATTGGTACAGTTGTAAGTGTAAAAGGAGAAGGCGAAGCAATGGAGTTAGATATTGCATTCCCAAGTCCTGTTGGTATTAAGCGTTTATTAGCAAAATTTGCTCCAATTACGAAAGCATAGAAGGGATGGAGAGCTCTTGGATCAAAAAAACATTGATAAAGTTGAAGAACTAAGAACACAATTAAATCAGTACAACTATGAGTATTATGTATTAGATCAGCCATCAGTGCCAGATGCCGAGTATGACTCACTATTACATGAATTAATTGAATTAGAAGAACAATATCCAACTCTGTTAACACCTGATTCTCCATCACAACGTATAGGTGGACAGGCAATTGATTTGTTCGAAAAAGTCGTTCATAGTCATCCAATGTTAAGCCTAGGAAATGCGTTTAATGAAGGAGATTTAAGAGATTTCGACCAAAGAATTAGACAGGATTCTGCGGGAGTATCTTATGTTTGTGAACTTAAAATAGACGGCTTAGCGGTTTCACTTCAATATGAAAATGGATTGTTTGTCAAAGGTGCAACTCGTGGTGATGGTACAGTTGGAGAAGATATTACGCATAATTTAAAGACGATTAAAGCAATTCCATTAAGACTTTCTGAGCCAATTACAATAGAAGCTCGTGGTGAAGCATTCATGCCAAAAGCTAGCTTCGAAAAGGTTAATGAATCGCGTGAAAAGAAAGGGGAAGAATTATTTGCAAATCCAAGAAATGCAGCGGCTGGTTCATTACGCCAACTTGACCCGAAAATTGTTGCAAAGAGAGATTTATCGTTCTTCGTTTATGGATTCCCAACAGCTGAGGAATTTTCAATTCAAAAGCATAGCGAAGCATTAGACTATCTTCACAAACTTGGATTTAAAACAAATACTTTCCGCAAAACATGCCATACAATCGAAGAAGTAATTGAATACGTTGAAGAATGGAAAGAAAAACGCCCATCATTGCCTTATGAGATTGATGGAATTGTCATAAAAGTGGATGAATACAGTATTCAGAAAAAGTTAGGATCAACAGCAAAAGTACCAAGATGGGCTATTGCATATAAGTTCCCAGCTGAAGAGGTAGTAACCAAATTAGTCGATATCGAATTAAGTGTTGGTCGTACAGGTGTGGTAACACCGACTGCAATTTTAGAACCTGTTCGTGTTGCAGGTACAGTAGTAAAACGTGCATCGCTTCATAATGAAGATTTAATTAAAGAAAAAGACATTCGAATTGGTGACACAGTCGTTATTCGCAAAGCTGGAGATATTATTCCTGAAGTAGTAAATGTACTATTAGATCGTCGTACTGGTGATGAACAGCCTTTTGCAATGCCAACTCACTGCCCTTCATGTGATCATGAGTTAATAAGAGTGACAGGTGAAGTAGCACTACGTTGTGTAAATCCCTTCTGTCCATCTCAAATTCGTGAAGGATTAATTCATTTTGCGTCTCGTGATGCAATGAATATCGAGGGTCTAGGTGAAAGAGTAGTATCACAACTATTCGATGCTAATTTGATTAAGACATTTACAGATCTTTATATTCTAACGAAAGAACAATTATTATCACTTGAACGATTTGGAGAAAAGTCAGCAGATAAATTAATTTCTGCAATTCAAGCTTCTAAAGAAAATTCACTTGAAAAATTATTATTTGGTTTAGGTATTCGTCATGTTGGAGCTAAAGCAGCAAAAACATTAGCTCAGCATTTCCAAACAATTGATCGACTGATGGAAGCATCGGTTGAGGAAATAACCGGAATTAATGAAATTGGTTCTAAAATGGCCCAGTCAATTAATGATTATTTTTCACAAGACGAAGTAAAAGAACTTATTTCAACGTTTAAAACTGTTGGAGTAAATACTGAATATAAAGGGATTCAAGTAGAAAATATTAATATGGATTCTCTTTTTGCTGGTAAAACAGTAGTATTAACTGGTAAGCTAGAACAGATGACTAGAAGTGAGGCTAAGAAACAGTTAGAAGCACTTGGCGCAAAAGTAGCAGGAAGTGTTAGTAAGAGTACTGATCTAGTCATTGCAGGTGAGGCAGCTGGATCGAAATTAGATGCTGCACGAAAATTAAATATCGAGATTTGGGATGAAGAGAGAATGATTAAAGAGCTTCAACCACAATAATATTTCAATCAACTAGAGGACGGATTAATGATAGTAGTTCGTTCACTTAATAAGTAGAAGGTGTGAGTTAGATGAAAAAACGTATAGGAATGCTCCTATGTTGTTTTTCGCTCATCTTATCTGGCTGTTCATTATCAATAAAGAATGAAGATAAGGTTGTACAAGAGAGCAATAACAAAAAAGGGGAAGACGCAATTATTCCCCGTTATTCAATTTCAAATGATTACTACAAGACAATACTTCCATTTAAACCGAGTAAAACAAGAGGTGCTGTCGTTGCAAATATCGATAATAGACTTGATATTAGTGAATTTGAATTAGGTTTAATGCGAATTGTACAAGAGCAATATTCAACAAAAGATTACCTGTATCAAGAAGGACAATTATTAAGTAAAAAAACGGTGGAATCTTGGCTAAAAAGGAAGTATACTCCTTCACAATTTAAACAAAAACAAGATGCACTTAAGAGAGCAAATTTAAAACCAAGTTCGATTACAAATGACGGATTGAATCCAATTCAAACGGATACAAAAAATCTCACTGAAGATCAAAAAGCTAAACAAGCTCCAATATTTTTAAATTCAATTTTAGAGCAGGATTATCTAAAAAAGAACGGAAAAGAAGTTAAAGTTGAGGGCGTAGCAATTGGTTTAGCAATGAACTCTGTTTATTATTATCAAGAGGAGCACGGCTACCCAAGAGAGCTTAAAATTCCTCAAGATGAAATGATTAAACAAGGTAAAGCGATCGCGCAAGAAATTTTAACGCGAGTGCGAAAAATGGACGAATTTAAAGATATACCAATCACATTTGCTATTTTCCGTCAGCAAAGTCAGTCATCTGTAGTACCTGGAAACTATGTTGCTATGACTTCAGTGTCTGGAAATGACTTCTCAATTAGCAACTGGGATAAAATAAATGAGAAATACTATTTATTCCCTTCAGCTGCTGCAACTGCAGATTACCGAGATGATGCAATGAAAATGGTTAATTTTAAATCAGATATAGAAAATTATTTTCCGAATTATACTGGTGTTGTAGGTACTGGTTTTTATAAGGATAATGAATTAATACAACTAAAAATTGATATACCTATGCAATTTTATGGTAAGGCAGAAGTCATAGCTTTTACTCAATATGTAGCGGGACTTATGATGGACCATTTCCCTTCATACTTAAAGGTTGAGACGAATATATTCTCATCAAATGGACAGGAAGCACTCATCGTAAAAGATGTAGATGCTAAGGAACCAAGTGTGCATATTTATAACTAAAAGGAAGAGGACAACTCTTCCTTTTTTTTAATATAAGGGAAGAATCTGTAAGCGTTTCATATTTGAAGAATATATAGGAATATTGTATTATGTAAATGTGAGTTTTTTATACAGTAGTTATTCTACTAGCAATTGACTGAAAACACTGATAGAAAAACGGTTACAGTTGTTGCTATTTTCAAACTAAAGGGGGATTTATTCAATGGTTATACCTTACAAACATGAGCCATTTACAAACTTTGGCTTAGAGGAAAATCAAGAACAATACAAACAAGGATTAGCAAAAGTTTCATCTTATTTAGGTGAAAAATATCCACTAATCATTGGTGGAGAGCGTATCTTTACTGAAGAACAGATCGTATCTGTAAATCCTTCAAATCATAAAGAAGTTATTGGTTCTGTATCTAAAGCAAGCCGTGACTTAGCTGAAAAAGCTATGCAAATTGCTGATACAACTTTTAATACATGGAAAAAAGTTAAACCTGAAGTTCGTGCTGACATCTTATTCCGTGCGGCTGCAATTATTCGTCGTCGTAAACACGAATTCTCAGCTTTATTAACTAAAGAAGCTGGTAAACCTTGGAATGAAGCAGATGCTGATACAGCTGAAGCAATTGATTTCTTAGAGTTCTATGCTCGTCAAATGTTACAATTAAAAGACGGAATTCCTGTTGAAAGCCGTCCTGGTGAATATAACCGTTTCAACTACATTCCATTAGGAGTTGGTGTTGTAATCTCTCCTTGGAACTTCCCATTTGCAATCATGGCTGGAACAACTGTAGCTGCTGTAGTAACAGGTAACACTGTTCTATTAAAACCAGCAAGTACTACTCCAGTAGTTGCTTACAAATTCTTAGAAGTATTAGAAGAAGCTGGATTACCTGCAGGAGTAGTAAACTTCGTACCAGGTAGTGGTGCTGAAGTAGGAGATTACTTAGTTGATCACCCACGCACTCGTTTCATCAGCTTTACTGGTTCTAAAGAAGTAGGTATCCGTATTTATGAGCGCGCTGCAAAAGTAAACCCAGGTCAAATCTGGTTAAAACGTGTAATCGCTGAAATGGGCGGTAAAGACACAATGGTAGTTGATAAAGAAGCTGATTTAGAATTAGCTGCTAAATCAATCGTTTCTTCTGCATTCGGATTCTCTGGTCAAAAATGTTCAGCATGTTCTCGTGCAGTAATTCACCAAGATGTGTATGATCAAGTTCTTGCTCGTGCAATCGAATTAACAAACGAATTAACTGTTGGAAACCCAGAAGACCGTTCAACTTACATGGGTCCAGTTAATGACCAAGCTGCTTTCAATAAAGTAATGAGCTACGTACAAATCGGACGTGAAGAAGGCCGTGTAGTAACAGGTGGAGAAGGAGACGATTCTACTGGTTGGTTCATCAAACCAACAATCGTTGCTGACGTTGCTGAAGATGCTCGTTTAATGAAAGAAGAAATCTTTGGACCAGTTGTAGCATTCTGCAAAGCTAACGACTTTGATCACGCTTTAGAAATTGCTAACAACACTGAATACGGTTTAACAGGTGCTGTTATCTCTAACAACCGTGCAAACATCGAAAAAGCACGTGAAGATTTCCACGCTGGTAACTTATACTTCAACCGTGGATGTACTGGTGCAATCGTTGGTTACCAACCATTTGGTGGATTCAACATGTCAGGTACTGACTCAAAAGCAGGCGGACCAGACTACCTAGTTCTTCACATGCAAGGTAAAACAACTTCAGAAATGCTTTAATAAATAGAGTAAAGGCTTGTTTTATTGACAACCTTTAAAAGAAGAAACCCCACAAGGAAAATAATTTCTTTGTGGGGTTTTCTTATTTTATTACTTATCATCAAAGATTAAAATTACTTTTGTCTATAGTATGTCTAAAATTAGAATGTTTTTTGAAACATCAGCTTGTTCCGTAGTAAAAGCAATCAAGCAATTAGTATAATGGTTAAAAGGAATGAATGTTAAAGGAATTTGAGTATGAATCCTAAAAAAGATCTTATTAAATCCTACGACTTTATCATGTTAATTTTAATGTTGTGTCTAATGCTTATTAGTATTTTTGCGATCTATTCGGCTAGTAAAAGCGGTCAGTATCAGGGAAGTTTCGTAATAAGACAGGGTGTTTTCTATTTAATCGGACTTACTATATCTATATTAGTTGCGACAATTGATCTTAATCTAATCAAAAGGATAAACTGGATTATTTATGCAACATGTATTCTACTTTTAATCGTTTTAATATTTGCTCCTGAAAGTATTGCGAGACCAGTTAACGGGGCAAAAGCATGGTTTCAGTTACCGTTTATTGGTTCATTACAACCTTCAGAATTTATGAAGATTAGTTTGCTTATAAGTATTAGTGCGTTGGTAGATAAACATAATAGGGTATTTAAAATAAATAATGTAAAAACTAATTTAATATTGTTATGTAAAATTCTACTTATTTCGTTGCCACCATCTTTAATTTTACTTTGAAGCAAGAATATTATCTTTATTAATGCCTCATCAGAGAAGTAGAATTGAAGGCTGGTTAAATCCATTTGAGCATAGTGATGCTGGATTTCAAACAAAACAGGGCTTACTTGCAATTGGTACTGGTCAACTATCTGGAAAAGGATACTTAAATGGAGCTGTCTACATTCCAGAAAAACATACTGATTTCATTTTTGCCAATATAGGTGAAGAATTTGGATTTGTTGGAGGGGCTTTATGCATAGCCTTGTTTTTTCTTTTGCTAAATAGAATAATGAATATTTCTTTAGATACTTTGAAAAAAACTAATAATTTGTTTGGAACATTGATCTGTGTTGGTGCGGTATCCGTATTAGCTTTTCAAATCTTTCAAAATATAGGAATGACAATAGGTTTACTACCTGTAACAGGTATTACGCTACCATTTCTAAGTTATGGTGGAAGTTCACTGTTATCAAATATGATCTTAATAGGTTTAACACAATCAGTTAGGAATTCTTATAATGGATACATTTTCTATAGTTTAGAAGGTGAGAAGTATGGATATAGAAATACCTGATAAGAGAATGAAAATTTTACTATACATAGCAGCTAGTTTGTTTTCGATCATCATTTTAAAATTTTTATACATTATAATCCTTTAGGAAGCACGTATTTTTTAATTAGGTGTTTTTTTAAATAAAAACTTGTGAATTGACTCACAAGTAGATGCTAAATTATAAATTTATCAAATTAGAATCAGCATCATTTTATAATGAGTTATTTATTTTGAAGGGCGTAAGTAAATTTACGCTCTCTTTGTTATGCTCAATACTTTACTTCTAACTCAACCTTCCCCATATTATTATGCTATAATTTTAAATAAGTAATAGTGAACAGAGAGAAGGGATACCATGCAAATTTTACAGAGAATAATTCAATTAGTAGATTCAATTCCTTTAGGAACTCGCGATGATTGGGACTCTTATTTTTTAGGACAGGCATTTATAACTTCTCTTCGTTCAACTTGCGGAAGTAGAAGGGTTGGAGCAGTTATTGTAAGTGATAATAGAATAATTGCTTCTGGGTATAATGGATATCCGAAAGGTGCTAAGCATTGTATTGATGGAGGATGTCCACGCTTTGCTGCTCGCCAAGAAGGGTTATTAGACAGTGGCAAATACTCAGATCAGTATCCTTGTGATGCTTTCCATGCTGAAGAAAATGCGATTTATCAATTAGTACAATCAGGGATTCAAAAAACGAAAGGTGATAATTGGACAATTTATTGTACAACTGCACCGTGTCGAGCTTGTGCGAAAATGATAAATGGAGCGGGAATTACTAGAGTTGTATATAATGTAGGCTATCCGGATGATTATTCAATTGAGTATTTTAAAAAATATGGAATTGAACTAACAAGAATCCCTGCCGAATAAACTTTAGTCCATATTTAAACAAACGTTTGATTAATTTTATATGTAAGAATTTTAGGACAGACTGTTTGAAAGCGAATTTCTTTCGAGGTTCATCTAACCTAATGAGGAGCGGAGTTATCCTATACGATAATGAGCTTCTGTTAGGTGAAGTAAAGAAGAAAGAGAGCGTTTGACGGACAGTCTGTAATTATTTTACTTGTATTTAAGTGGAATGTTGCCCGACACATGGGAAATTTGGTATTATCAGTATATTGTATGTTGTGCGAATAATATGGAGGTGCATATAAATGTCAAAAATTACAATGGAGCAAGTTAAGCACGTTGCTCATTTAGCGCGTTTAGCGGTGACAGAGGAAGAAGCAGAGAAGTTTTCAAAACAACTTGGAGCAATTTTAGATTTTGCTGAGCAGTTAGGTGAACTTGATACAACAAATGTGAAACCAACTACACATGTCCTAAAAATGCGTAATGTATTACGTAAAGATGAGCCAGGTAAAGGTTTACCAATTGAAGAGGTACTGAAAAATGCACCAGACCACAAAGATGGACAAGTTAAAGTACCGTCAATATTGGATTAAGGGGGGAAATTAGAATGTCATTATTTGAATATACAGTTTCAGAATTACATAGCAAATTAAAATCAAAAGAGATTAAAGTAGAAGAGTTAGTAAATGAATCTTATGAGCGAATTTCAGCAGTTGATGGTGAAGTAAAATCATTTTTAACTTTAAATGAAGAGCAAGCGCGTCTACAAGCAAAAGCACTTGATGAAAAGCCTTGGGATGAGTCTCGTGGAATTCTTGCTGGTATGCCTATCGGTGTAAAAGATAATATCGTTACAAAGGGTCTTCGTACTACTTGTGCGAGTAAAATTCTTGAGAACTTCAATCCAATTTATGATGCGACAGTTGTTACGAAATTAGCTCAAGCTGAAAGCATTACGATCGGAAAATTAAATATGGATGAATTTGCAATGGGTTCATCTAATGAAAATTCTGCGTTCGGTGGTACTCGTAATCCTTGGAATACTGAATACGTACCAGGCGGAAGTAGCGGTGGATCTGCAGCTTCAGTAGCTGCTGGAGAAGTATTATTCTCTTTAGGTTCAGATACAGGTGGATCAATTCGTCAACCTGCTTCATTTTGTGGAGTTGTTGGTTTAAAACCTACATATGGTCGTGTATCTCGTTCTGGTTTAGTAGCATTTGCTTCTTCTCTAGACCAAATTGGTCCAATAACTAGAAATGTAGAAGATAATGCATTGTTATTACAAGCAATTTCAGGATTAGATGCAAGTGACTCAACTTCAGCAAATGTAGAAGTTCCTTCATTTGCTAAGGCGTTAACAGGTGATGTAAAAGGTCTTCGTATCGCTGTACCTAAAGAATATTTAGGAGAAGGTGTTGGTGAAGAAGCTCGTGCGTCTGTTATGGCTGCATTAAATTTATTAGAAAGCTTAGGCGCTACTTGGGAAGAGGTTTCATTACCACATTCTAAATATGCATTAGCTACATATTATTTAATTTCTTCATCTGAAGCATCTGCTAACTTAGCTCGTTTCGATGGTATTCGTTACGGTCATCGTGCAGCTGATGTAGAAAACTTAATTGATCTTTATAAGAAAACTAGAGCTGAAGGCTTTGGAGACGAAGTAAAACGCCGTATCATGTTAGGAACTTATGCATTAAGTTCTGGTTACTATGATGCTTACTATAAAAAAGCTCAACAAGTACGTACATTAATAAAAGAAGATTTCGAGAAAGTATTTGAAAACTATGATGTTATTATTGGCCCAACTACACCAACTCCTGCATTTAAGGTAGGAGAAAAAGTAAGTGATCCAATGACAATGTACGCAAATGATATTTTAACGATTCCGATTAACTTAGCGGGTGTTCCTGCGATTTCTGTTCCTTGTGGTTTCCATAATGGTCTTCCATTAGGATTACAAATTATCGGTAAACATTTTGATGAGTCTACAATTTACAGAGTTGCCCATGCATACGAGCAAGCAACTGACTTTACAAAACAAAGACCACAACTATAAGGAGGCGCGGGAAAGATGAATTTTGAAACGATAATCGGTTTAGAAGTACACGTAGAATTAAAAACAAAATCAAAAATCTTCTCACCAAGCCCTAATGCGTTTGGTGCAGAACCAAATACAAACACTGGTGTAATTGATTTAGGTTATCCAGGTGTGTTACCAGTATTAAATGAAGAAGCTGTAAACTTTGGTATGAGAGCAGCAATGGCATTAAATTGTGAAATTGCAACTGAGACAAAGTTTGACCGTAAAAACTATTTCTATCCTGATAATCCAAAAGCTTACCAAATCTCTCAATTTGATAAGCCGATTGGTGAAAATGGATGGATTGAAATCGAAGTTGGTGGCAAAAAGAAACGTATCGGTATTACTCGCGTTCACTTAGAAGAGGATGCTGGAAAGTTAAATCATACAGATGAAGGATATTCATTAGTAGACTTTAACCGTCAAGGAACTCCATTAATTGAAATCGTTTCTGAGCCGGATATGAGAACTCCTGAAGAGGCTTATGCATATTTAGAAAAACTTAAGTCAATTATTCAATTCAGTGGGGTATCTGATGTAAAAATGGAAGAAGGCTCACTTCGTTGTGATGCGAATATTTCTTTACGTCCATTTGGACAAGAGGAATTTGGTACAAAAGCAGAATTAAAGAACTTAAACTCATTTGCTTTCGTTCAAAAAGGATTAGAGCATGAGCAAGTTCGCCAAGAAAAAGTTTTATTATCTGGCGGAGTAATCCAACAAGAAACACGTCGTTACGATGAAGCTACAAAAACTACAATCTTAATGCGTGTAAAAGAAGGATCGGATGATTACCGTTACTTCCCAGAACCAGACTTAGTTGAACTATACATTGATGATGAGTGGAAAGAACGTGTTCGCCAAAGTATTCCGGAGCTTCCAGATGCTCGTCAAAAACGCTATGTAGAGCAATTAGGTTTACCGGCATATGATGCAATGGTATTAACTTTAACAAAAGAAATGTCTGATTTCTTTGATGAAACAGTAAACAATGGTGCAGATGCAAAATTAGCATCTAACTGGTTAATGGGTGAAGTTTCGGCATATTTAAATAAATCACAAAAAGAACTGCATGAAGTTGCTTTAACGCCAGAAAACTTGTCTAGTATGCTTAAGTTAATTACAGACGGTACAATCTCTTCTAAGATTGCGAAAAAAGTATTCACTGAGTTAATCGAAAACGGCGGAGACGCAAATGAAATTGTAAAAGCGAAAGGTTTAGTACAATTATCTGATGAAGGCGCTCTTCGTAAAATCGTTATTGAAACTCTTGATGCTAACCCACAATCTATTGAAGACTTTAAAAATGGTAAGGACCGAGCTATTGGTTTCCTTGTTGGTCAAATGATGAAAGCGACTAAAGGTCAAGCGAATCCACCACTATTAAATAAGATCTTAATGGAAGAAATTCAAAAAAGATAAGGTTTTCAATACAAAAAACTACGGGTTATAAGTTCCGTAGTTTTTTTGTATTGTTTAGAGTCAAAATGATTCAATAATATGGCTGGCTTGTTGATGCATACAAAAGGAGATCCATTTTACTGTTGGGTCGTTATATAATCCTGTTATATGAATTAATAAAGAAAAACAACCAGCACCTAGTATGTTTCCAATGTAAGATATAAGCCATAAATGTAACACCTCTGGCCATTTCATTTTTCCTCTTATGGCAGTATAGGCAAAATAAAATATGTTTCCTATAAATAGGTCAGCACCACCGTATGCAATTAGAAGGATGGCGACGGTAATTGTTATAGCAGCCATTGGGTAGGCAAATGGTGTATACGCAGCATGAAAGAAATGACCTGATTTAAATGCTACTATAACTCCGAAGCCTATAAACATACTAGCCATTATTGCTCTTAATAAAAAACGCAAAACACTATCTCGGTAAATTTTCAACTTTTTTAGAGCAAAATACTCTACATTCACGAACGGTTTGTTTTCCATCTCATTATCAATCCTTAATTCTACTTTAATGTATTTATCATCAATATGTACTATAATAATTAAGTTGTTCAAAACGATAGAAAAATATAGCAAAGAATCGAATGTAATCTAAATTTAATATAATATTGCTTTTCAATATGGGTTTGAACATGCTTTAGAAAGGTAAAAATAGATAAGTAAATGGAAAAAGTTTACTACAAAAACTTTTTAGGTTAGGATATAAGTTAGAGAACTTAAATAAATAAGTAGGATGGTTAATGATGAAACGTGCAAGAATTATCTACAACCCTACTTCTGGTCGTGAAATTTTTAAGAAAAAGCTTCCCGATGTGTTGCAATTGTTCGAGCAAGCAGGTTATGAAACCTCTTGTCATGCAACAACCGGTGCAGGTGATGCGACAATCGCAGCAAGAGAAGCATGTGAACGAAAATTTGATTTAGTTGTAGCTTGCGGTGGAGATGGAACACTTAATGAAGTCATTAGTGGTATGGCAGAACAAGAATATCGACCAAAGTTAGGATTAATCCCGGTTGGGACAACAAATGATTTTGCTAGAGCAATTGGTGTGAATGTTTCAATTATGGAAGCGGCTGAAGTCATAACAAATGGGCAAACTGTACCTCTTGATATTGGAAGAGTTGATGATAAATATTTTGTAAATATTTTAGCTGCCGGTAAAATTACAGAATTAACATATGAAGTACCTAGCAAACTAAAAACAATGTTAGGACAACTAGCATATTATTTAAAAGGTATTGAAATGTTACCAAGGGTTAAGCCTACTCGATTAAAAATTGAGTACGATGGAAAAGTCTTTGATGAAGAAGCGTATTTGTTCTTATTATCGAATACAAATTCAGTTGGTGGATTTGAAAAAATTGCACCAGAGGCAAGTATTAATGATGGGCAATTTGATTTATTAGTCTTAAAGAAATCAAATATAGCCGAAATCATCAGAGTATGTGCCCAGCTATTAAGTGGTCAGCATGTACAAAATGAATATGTTCTTTATACTAGAGCAAGCCACTTGAAAATTATGTCTGATGATAAACTACTATTAAATATTGATGGTGAGTATGGTGGAGAAACACCATGTACTGTTGATATGCTTTACAACCACCTAGAAATCTATGTACCATAATAAGTGAAATAGTAGTAAATACTAGAAAAAGTAACCACGGTAGTTAACGTGGTTATTTATTTTGTATAATGAAATGGTTTAATAAAAGGTTGAAAGGTAGGTAAGGGACTTGTCGAAAAGAGTGTTACCTGTAGAAAAGAATCAATTTATAGATGTTGAATTTATCGATTTAACTCATGAGGGACATGGAGTTGCAAAGGTAGAAGGATATCCGATCTTTGTACCAAATGCACTTCCAGGTGAAAAAGCACAAATTAAGGTGCTAAAAACAAGCAAAGGCTTTGGGTTCGGTAAAATTATAGAATTCCAAAAAGAAAGTGATGTACGAGTTGAACCGATTTGTTCAATTTACAATCAATGTGGTGGTTGTCAAACTCAACATATGAGCTATGAAGGCCAACTTGAGGCGAAACATAAACAAGTAGTAGAAGTTGTAAAACGAATTGGGAAACTTGATGACGTAGTAATTCATCCAGTGTTAGGAATGGAAAATCCATGGAGTTACCGTAACAAAGCACAAGTTCCAGTAGGGGAACTAGAAGGTGGATTAGTTGTTGGTTTCTATCAAAAGAGAAGCCATGAAATTATTCCAATGAATGAATGCTACATTCAAGGAAAAGAAAATGATGAAATGATACAAGCTGTGAAAGATCTTTGTGAAGAATTAAAAATCGAGCCATACGATGAAGTTGGCCACAAAGGACTATTGCGTCATATTATGGCACGCTATGGTTACTATACAAATGAATCAATGCTAGTTCTTGTTACTAATAAAGTGAACTTTGCTCAAAAAGAAGAATTAATAGCTAGAATTGTTGAGAAATATCCAACAATTACAAGCATTATTCAAAACGTAAATAATGAAAAAACAAATGTGATTCTTGGAAATCAAACAATTGTATTATACGGAAGTGAAACAATCAAAGATAAAATTGGTGATATTACTTTCGAAATATCAGCTCGATCATTTTATCAAGTAAACCCTACACAAACTAAGGTTTTATATGATAAAGCACTCGAGTATACAAACTTAAATGGTAGTGAAACAGTTATTGATGCATACTGCGGAATCGGTTCAATATCATTATTTTTAGCTCAAAAGGCTAAAAAGGTTTATGGTGTAGAAATTGTACCAGAAGCGATTGAAGATGCGAAACGAAATGCTAGGATTAACGAGATGACAAATGTTGAATTTGAAGTAGGGAAAGCTGAAGAAGTTATACCTAATTGGTACAAGCAAGGAATTACAGCTGAAGTATTAGTTGTAGACCCTCCAAGAAAAGGTTGTGACGAGGCTTTATTAAATACAATCATTGATATGAAACCAAGCAAAGTAGTTTACGTATCATGTAATCCTGCTACATTAGCAAGAGATTTACGAGTACTTGAAGACGGTGGTTATAAAACAGTAGAAATACAGCCAGTGGATATGTTCCCACATACTAGTCACGTAGAAGCTGTCGCGAAATTAGTACTTAAGGAAGGGAACTGACACTAAGTGTATTGAACCCAGCGTACTTCTAAAGTTCTTCAGTTTTTTTTAGCGAAACCCTTATTAACTAAGAACACTGGATTGCTATTTGATGGCGTGGAAATAATAAGGGAATGACGATACAAGTGCAAGCAAGTATATCTTGCTTTTTAATTTTGGGATATGAGATTGGACTGTAATCCCATAATGAGAGGATTTGAAAATGGAAATGAAAGATAATTTTTGGCGTGATTTACCGCGACCATTTTTTATACTAGCACCAATGGAAGAAGTGACGGATGTTGTTTTTCGCCACGTTGTAAGTGAAGCAGCCAGACCAGATGTGTTTTTCACAGAGTTTACAAACAGTGAGAGTTATTGTCACCCAGAAGGAAACAAAAGTGTGCGTGGACGTTTGGCTTTTACAGAGGATGAACAGCCGATGGTAGCTCATATATGGGGTGATAAGCCCGAATTCTTCCGACAAATGAGTATTGGTATGGCAGAACTTGGATTTAAAGGTGTGGATATCAATATGGGCTGTCCTGTACCTAATGTGGCAGGGCACGGAAAGGGAAGCGGTCTGATACGCCGTCCAGAAGTCGCAGCAGAACTAATACAAGCAGCAAAAGCAGGAGGATTACCTGTAAGTGTGAAGACAAGGCTTGGTTTCTCTGAGGTAGACGAATGGCGTGACTGGCTAACTCATATTTTGAAACAAGACATTGCCAATCTGTCGATCCATCTTCGTACAAGAGATGAAATGAGCAAAGTGGATGCACATTGGGAATTAATACCGGAGATAAAGAAACTTCGTGATGAAGTGGCACCTGATACACTCTTAACGATCAATGGGGATATCACTGACCGTCAAATTGGCTTAAAGCTCGCTCATCAATACGGTATTGATGGGATTATGATTGGCCGCGGTATTTTCCATAATCCGTTTGCTTTTGAAAAGGAGCCGAAAGAACATAGCAGTAAGGAACTACTTGATCTCTTAAGATTGCATATGGATCTCCATGATAAATATTCATATTTAGAGCTGCGTTCGTTCAAGGCTCTTCATCGCTTTTTTAAGATATATGTTCGTGGGTTTAGAGGGGCAAGTGAATTAAGAAATCAATTAATGAATACATCATCAACAGATGAAGTACGTGCAATGCTTGATAATTTTGAGTCAAAGAATCTTGATGGAATATTGGAACTGTAAAAGTGTCAGCCCTTGTGTTGTCAATTACAGTCTGCACATATAAATACAATTAAAAAGTACTCTCTAGAGTAGACAATTAAAAAGTCTAACTATAGGGTACTTTTTTTGTTTTCATTTACAATCTAGAACTTTGACGAGTTGTTAACATTGAATAAGTGGTTTTTTTCCTTTACATGAAGAAAATATCCACCTAGTAAATGAGAAATGTTTACTTTACAATAAATGCAACTATACATTCATAACAAATTTGAAAACTAAAATGAAATAAGATAAGTATTAGTAGATTGATACGATAACTCACTAGCTTAACGAAAGGATGGATCTACACATAATGAATAGATTGATAATCGGAATGGATGGCGGAGGAACGAAAACGAGAGTTATGGTCAAAGAACGTCTGGATGGAGATACGTTATTTGATCAAAATTTTGGGATGTCAAATTATAACAACATCGGTGTAGAAGGGCTTAGACCAGTATTTAGTGAAATATATGAATCACTTGTTTCATATTTTGGAGAGCGTTTACAAAATGCGATTCTTGTACTAGGCTCTGCAGGAGTAGATCGACCGAAAGATATTGATATTTATTTGAATGCATTAAAAGAAAGTGGTTTTACTTGCCAGCTAGAAGTAGTAAATGATGCAGAAATTGCTCTTGTAGGTGGGAACGGAGATCGAAAAGATGCTTTGATGATTGCTGGAACAGGCTCCATTGTTATGGGAGTAGACTCAAAAGGAAATACAATACGCTCAGGCGGATGGGGCGGATTAATAAGTGATGAGGGTGGCGGTTTCCAAATCGGTTTACATGCAATCACGGCTGTTATGAATGAGTATGACAAAGTAATTGCTCCTACTTCATTTACCGAAAAATTGCTGGCTCATTTTAAGTTGAATTCTCCGGAAGATTTTATGGATTTATTATACTTGGAAGATACAATACCTGTAGATAAGGTAGCTTCATGTACACCAATCGTTTTAGAGGCATGGGTAAAAGGTGACGAAGCTGCTCGTACAATTGTCGAAGGAGAACTAGATAAGTTGGTTCGTTTAGTCATTGGAATCAGCCGACAAATGGGTTCAATTAATTTCCGACTATCTGTGGCAGGAAGTTTGTTGACGAAATCAGCTGAGTATTTCGATACGCTAAAGGAGAAGTTAAGTGTGGCTTTACCACAAGTTGAACTATCTGCACCTCTTTATGATCCAGTTTTCGGTGCCATCATTATTGGTGAGAAATACAAGTAATTCAAAATAAAATTAAAGGAATGGCGATCGAATATGCGTGAAATAGGAATTAGTGTGTATCCCAACTTTTATCCTTTAGATCAAATCAAAGATTATTTAGAGAAGGCTAAATTATTAGGCTTTAAAAAGGTATTTGTTTCGCTGATTTTAAATAATCATGGTTTTGAAGGTGCAATAAATGTAAATGCGGACACTTGGAATGAATTATTTAGGTATTGCAAGGAACTTAATATGACTGTGTCAGCAGATATGAATGATGAAGTTTTCAGTGAGTTGGGTTGTACATTAAACGACCTTACAGCATTACAGAATATGGGCATCACAAGGCTCCGCATCGATGGAGGGTTTACGAGTGAAGAAGTTGCGCTCCTTTCAAAAAATAAACAGGGAATTCTAATAGAAGTAAATGCTTCAATGTCTTCTTCTAATAATCAAAATGGAAACGCTTTACGCGAATGCCGTGAGTTTTTAGAAACAATAGAAAGAGAAGGGAATATCGGACAACTTACAGCTTGTCATAATTTTTTTCCTCTACCAGATACAGCATTGTCTTTAGAAGACATACGCTCAATTAACAATATGTTTGCTTTATTCGGTGTGCCAGTTGGAGGATTTGTTGCTTCGCAGCTTTCGCCTAAAGATTTACACCATTTAGGTCATGGAGTTTGTACAATTGAAAAACACCGCTTCTTGCCTAGCCATATTGCCATGCTAGAGTTATTTGCAAATGGTTTTAATGATGTGTTAATTGGTGACTCATTTGCGGATTTTTCAGAGCTTAACGAAATGGCTAGATGTTACAAACAGGACTATATAGAAATTCCAGTTGTTTTTAATCAATATGTTCCCGAACAGACAAAGGTGAAAATTAGTGAGCAGGTTCTTATTTCAAGAGTAGATCAACCAGCAAATCTCATTCGTGCAACTGATACAAGGGGAATGGAAGTACCTCATTGCTATCGTGCTCCAAGGGAGAAATATACAGTTTCTATTTTAAATAATCGAAGTGCACAATATGAGGGAGAGGTACAAATTTCATTAAAAGATTTAGGGCAATCCGTTGAACATAATGTCATTGGATTTGTTCATCCTTTTGCATACGAATTAATGCCTTATCTTTTAGCAGGCAAAAATAAGTTTCGATTAGTTGAATATAAGTAAAAAAATTTTATAGTCGAGGTATTAGAATGGTAAAAAGTGCAGTAATTCTTGCGGCAGGCAAAGGGAGCAAAATGAATCCTTTCAACGCAGTTCGCTCCAAAACAGCAATAAAAATCGCTGGTAAACCATTAATACGTTATAATATTGAATCCATTTTAGCAGTGGGAATAGAAGAGATAGTTGTTGTCGTTAATGAGGAATATCAAAGAGAAATTGAGAATCTTCTATTCGACATAGATCATGTTAAATTTGTTGTTGATCAATCAAATTTAGGAAGTGCAGAAAGTTTAATAAAGGGAGTTGAGAAACTTTCAAGTACTAAGGAGTTTCTAGTTCTTTACGGTGATACGATTATCGAACAAAAGGATTTAGAGCAATTAGCTAATTCGAAAAAACCTACTGTTTTGTTAAAAAAATTAGAAGAGACATCAAGGAATTGGATCGGTGCGAGTATAAAGGATGGATTTGTTCAGTCAATCGGTGCTCACTACCGTGGTGACAGTATTACCCATCAATTCGCAGGATTTCTTTTTGACGAGTCATTACTAGATGAATTGAAAAGAACGCCCGATTATTTTCCGAATGTAAAAGTAGGAGTGGGTGCTCCGAAAGAACGATACATCGAAGCTGCCCTTCTAAAATCACTTGAGAAAACAAAATTACAAGCGATTGAGTGTAATGGCTATTTCTTTGATATCGATAAGCCTTGGCATATGTTAGAAGCGAATGAATATATGGTGAATCATTTTTGTAATGCAATAAAAGAGAACGAACTAGCAGAAGGTGCGACGATTTCAGAAAATGCAACTATTCATGGTCACGTAAAGCTTGGTAAGAATTCCTCAATTGGTGATCGAGTTGTCATTCACGGTAATCTAATTGTAGGTGATCATACAATCATAGATAATGGTGCGATTTTCAATGGCAACGCAGTTATAGGCGATCATACGGCCATTCGTAATTATTGTATGATTTATGATGGAGTTTCAATTGGTTCGCATTGTATATTCGACCATTGTGCAGAGTTCCTTGGTGGGATGGTAATGGATAAGGTCTATCTTTACCACTATGGCGAGTTTTATGGCGCAATAGGCAGTTATACGGATATCGGTGCAGCTACGGTTTGTGGAACATTACGCTTTGATGACGGTGAAACTGAGCACGTTATAAATGGACGGAAAGAAATACCTATATATTTTTCGAATGCAGCTTATCTTGGTGATTATTGTAGAACTGGTGTGAATACGATTATTATGCCTGGATGTAAAATAGGGGCTTATAGTGTGTTAGGAGCAGGTGCAATCATCGATAAAGATATCGAACAAAATAGTCTTGTTTTCGTAAAACAAGATCTAGTTATTAAAAAATGGAGTGAAAAGAAGTACGGTTGGTAATTTTATTAAATCGATAAAAGAAGGTATTCATTTATGGAGAATTATTTTAAGTATGTGATGGCAAATCTCGAAAAACTATATACAACACAGAATCAAAACATTGACCATGCAACAACTTGTATTTTTGAAGCCATTCAAAATGGTGGTCGCTTCCTTGTTACTGGTTCAGGTCATTCCCATATGTTTGCAGAAGAATTTTATGTAAGAGCGGGTGGATTTGCGGGTGTCTCTCCAATTTTACCGAATGAGTTTTTTCTACATGACCATCCATTAAAAAGTACAGTGATTGAACGAATAGAAGCTTATGCAAAGGTAATTTTTGATTTATACAAAATCAGCTCAAAGGATATTCTTGTGATTGCTTCCAATTCGGGAAGAAATGGAATGACTGTTGAACTTGCAAAAATGACACAGGAATGCGGTGCAAAGGTTATTGCTTTTACAAATCCAAATCATCCTGAAGGATCAAAATCAAGACATAGTAGCGGAAAATATCTTTGCGATTTTAGTGATGTAGTCATAGATAATTGCACCGGGTCTGGAGATGCAGCCTTTTATGTAGAAGAAGCAAATACAGGTATGGGGGCAACTTCCACAATAGCTGGAGCATATGTTGCTCAATCAATTTCTATATTATTAGCAAAAAAATATCATCAAGCTGGATTAAAACCACCTGTGTTTAAAAGCTCTAATGTGGATGGTGGAGATGAATGGAATAAAGAGTTGTTTGCTAAGTATTATGGTGTTTAATTATTAATTGAATATCTATTAAAAGATTTAAAAAGATTGATCTTACATTATTGACCCGCTTTTGCGTTCCCATTTTATGGGAGCGCTTTTCGTGTTTGTGCGAATTAAAGTGTTAACCGCATCTTACAGAATTTCTAATACGTTGTTAAGAAATGCTTAAAACAACAAAAAGCCAAAATCCTTGATCCTATTGCTTTTATGCTAAGATAAGGATTTTTTTTGTATACAAAAGAAATAGAATCGGTTGGTGCTAGTAAAATGTACCTGTATTTTATTGTAGGACATAGGTCGTATTATTGCATTAGAATGTAGTGTGCCGTATGGACTAGACTTATTTGTTTTAAATTGCGAACTATTTTGGAAAAATTCAAACTGTTAAATAGATTTGATGGAAAGTAAACTTAAAATACTAGATTAGGCATCTAGGGTGGTGAGGTAATGTATGCGAAGAGACATAATTTTGCAATATTTGTATCAAAAAGGAAAATCACTAACTTCACAGGAACTTGAATCAGAATTCGCTATTTCGAATCGTACATTGCGAAATGAATTGAAAGAATTAAACGCGATTGGAGAAAAGTCAGGATTTGTGATTCAGAAAAAGCGTGGTGAGGGCTATTTACTATATGTAGAGAACCAAGAGTTGGTTCAAACATATATGAATGAAATAGACGGGGCATTAGCACCAGATTTACCTCGCGTTCGAGTGAATAATATTATTATGCTTTTGCTTCAAACGACAGAGTTTCAAACGATCGATATGTTTGCTGATAGTCTAATGATTAGCAGATCGACAGTTTTTACCGACATGATTGAAGTTGAAAAGCAAGTAAGGATTTTTGATTTAAAAGTAGAAACAAAATCACGTTACGGAGTTCGTTTACTTGGGGATGAAACGAATTTTAGAAGAGCGTTTTCCTACTTCTTAAGTCAAAAAGAAACAGGGCTGTTAAAGAAGTCGAATTATCAAACTTTTGAGAAAGCTTTTCCTTTTGAGGAAATTCGAGCTGTTTTGAGTGAAGAAGTACAGAATAATCAGCTGAAATTAAGTTATTTTGCACTTGAGAATATTTTAGTGCATATCCAAGTACTCTCGTTTCGAGTAACTCAACACAACTTTATCTTGCCTAATCAAGAGAAAAAGTTAGATGTTTCTCTAATCAAACCATCGTTTATGAATATAGCAAAGAGGATTTGTGAAATTCTTTCTGAACTATATCATGTCGTATTACCAGAAAGTGAAATTATTTATTTAGCTGCACATATAAGTGGTAAATCGAGTGTAGACGATATTGAGGAACATGAAAAAAATGACTTAAAACAAAAACTAGGGAATTGTTTGGAACGATTAGATCAAACATTCTTTACACAGTTTTCAGGCGATCAGCAACTTTTAAATACGCTGATCATGCATATGTATCCTCTGTTAAGAAGATTATATTTCAATTTAAAGCTTACGAATCCATTGATAGATGATGTATACAGTAGGTATTCAGATGTGTTTATGATTGCTTTAAATTTTTCTGAAATGATAAAGGAAATATGGGGGTTCGAACTTTCTAGTGACGAAATGGGTTATATTACAATGCATTTAGCAGCTCACGTGGAAAGGGAGAAGCAAAAACAATTAAGTTCCTACAGAAAAATTCTACTATCTTACGGTTTAGGAGCAGGGTCGGCTGATTTGATGAAAATGAAACTTGAAACACTTTTTCAAGGGGCAAGAATTAACGTCGTTTTGTATAGTGAGCTTCAATTATTAAATTTAGAAGATTATGACTTATTAGTTTCATCGACTTCGATTCCATTTGACAATATTTCGATTCCGTATATTCAAGTAGCACCAATACTAACTGAAACGGATGTCCAAAGAATTCGTCGTACGCTTACTAGATACCCGGCTAATAAAGTTAAAGAAGATGTACCAACACTTTTATCTTTATTTCATACAGATTTGTTTTATATAGAAGAAAGCAAAGAGTCGTTTGACTATAAAGCCTTTATAAAAGAAAAGGCAAAAAGCGTTGTTGAACTAGGATTTGCAGCACCTAACTATCCGGCTTTAGTTGTCGAGCGTGAAGAAAAAATATCGACGATACTGCAAAATGGAATTGCTGCGCCACATGCATTAAAAATGGTTGCGATTCAGGATTCAATCAGTGTGGTGATTTTTAAAAATCCACCAACAATTGATGGGAAAGTTGTACAAATCTTATTTTTAATTAATCTTCGTGCCGGAGACTTGTTTTTACACAAAGAGTTAAGTCGATTATTTTTACATTTAATGGACCACCCCGAGACGAAGCAGAAAGTATTAAAATCAAATAATTTTAACGATTTTCAATATGAAATTTCAAAAATCTTGTTTCAATATGGTTCGTAGCAGTTTAGCGATCATTCTAGTAAAAAAATTAGTTGTCCTTTTTAGATAATCTTGAAAACGGTTACTTATAAAAAAGGGATCTTCGATTAGAAATTTAATTAAAAAAATTATTTTGGAGGAAGATAAATGAAAAGAAATAAATGGTTTTTAGGTAGAGCTTTACCGGCTTCAGTATTAGCAGCTTCAATGTTTGCAACTCCATTTAGTGGAGTTGTTGCAAAAGCAGCACCAACTATTACAACTCAATCAGTAGCGCCAATCTCAACTGGCACTAAGATTTTTATGAATACTACACAAATCACTCATGCAAAACCAAGTGGATTAGATACAACAAAGCAAATAAAATGGACAACCTCTGATCCATACGTTGCATATGTTGACACGATTGGTAACGCAAAAGGTGATTATAGTGGAAAGATTTTAGGGGTATCTGGCGGATCTGCAATCATCACAGGTACTGGAGTAGATTTAAGTGGTAATGCAGCTACTGTGAATATTACGGTTTCTGTAATTGAAACGCAGGCATCTACTAATCTTGAAAAGGTAGTTTACTATTACAATGCGGGAGATTCGAAGATTCCTGCTGCTCTTTCATCATCTAACTTGCAAACATCAAATATTCCAACTGCTCCATCAGGAACTAAGTTTCCTTCAAAAAACTATGTTGGCTATGTTAATGGAGAAAATGGCGTAAAATGGTTAGTTTCAAAGGATACTTTAATTAAGTCAAATGGAAACGTAAATTTTGGTGAAGAAAAAGATCATCCTGTGACAACTGGTATCGTATCTGATGCAATTACTTTATATGATCCAAACTTAGCTCCAGCTGATCAAATTCAATATTTACAAGGTGGAAGATATATTCCTCAAACTGGTGAAAATTCAGGTTCAGGAGTCGATAAAAACGGAAACCCGACACAATTTAACGCCAAAGAAGTAATTACAAACATTATGTCTGATGGAAATAATGGTCTTTGGATTCTAGGCGAAAAAGGAAATGCTACTCATATTGTAAGAAAAAAAATGTCTCTAATGGGCAAATCATTAGTTCAAGAAGAAATTTCTAGAAACTACGCAGATCGATTTGGATTCCAATCTGGTTCTATGAGTTTTGCTAATAAGGATAATATGATTAAAGCTCTTATGACTGCAGATAAAGATGCTATAAGCTCAATTTCTGATACAGATAATGATGGATTATGGACAACAATGTACGCTTCAGGTGAAATTTGGAGATATAACTATATGAAAGAAAACTTTGGTGAAAAAGATGCTAGAACAATAGATGCTAAAGCTTCTGCTGTTCGTGCTGTTGAAGCCATTGTAACGCTTGGTTATGTATCTGGAACTCAGTTAAAAGTACCTTCAAAAGACAATGTTAACGATGTTGTTTATGTTGTTAACTCACTAGGTGGCAAAGTAACGATGATTGATGAAGGTAAGAAGTGGCTTGCGGATAACGAAGGTAAACCAGTATTCGTTGATAATGAAGGAAATTATACGTTGGACACAACAGGAAAACCTGCTTCTGCTGGCTTCTTTGCTAGATCATATAAAGTAGAGGGCAGCAACAATGGTTCTACGACTGCAGAAAGCAAATCATGGGATCAAGCTTGGCTTCAAAAAAGTGCAGGAACTACGACTGATGTAAATGGAAATACAGTTAAATATTCTGTTCCAGGTAAAATCAGTGGAGGAACAGCTGGAATCAAAGCGTATGACACTGTTGCGGTACCACAACGTTTAACGAATATTGTAAAAGAGCAAAATCCTAATTTAGATGATGCAACAAAAGCTTTAGACTCAAACAAAGTCTATTATAAAGCAACTACGTCTACAGACGAATTAGTAGGTCATTACTTTACATTAGACCTAGCTTATAACACGTTTAAAGATAGTGATCCTGAATTAGCGGCTCTTGTGAAAAATGATTTAATTAATCATACAAACGCAATGGTTTTAAACAACTATTATCAAGTAAGTGTTACTGGGGAGAACCCAATTGAATCTCGCTTCAATGGAACAGCTCCTGGAAATGGATTAAATGCTCCTTCAGCTCCAACTAAATGGGCTAATTTAAATCCAGAATTCCTTGACGGTGTATCAAATGCATGGGGAAGAAATGACTACGAAGATGGTCCATTAAATGCAACATTGGCATTACAAATGCTTGTAGCTGCAAGAGATATGGGCGGTTATACACCAGCTGAAAAAGCTGCACTTGAAGCACAAGGTGTTGCAGTAATTTCTCCACTTGATTTTGCAAATGAATACAAAGTAATGAATGGTGTAAAAACGTCTACAACAGCTTCAGAGCACAATGATTATGAAACAAGATATCCAAAGTCATATAACTCAACTTCATTACTTGATATGTCATTACAGTACCACTCAAGATATTTTGGTATTTCTGCTCATAACGGAGACGATATTGGCGTAAGTGGTGTATCTTACGAATCATACATGAACTATTCTGATGAAGAAGAAGCTGCACTTTCATACTACACATTATCTCACCATGCAGAGAAAATGAACGCTAAAGGAATCTTAGATGGTATGAACCAATGGTGGTTCAATGAAAAGAGAGAGAAAAATCCATTTATGTCAACTTTCTACGCAGCTTCTCTAGGTGCATTGAAAGAAAAAGGATTTAGTATCGGAAGTTCAACGGTTGACCTTGAAGGTTCAACATGGCAAATGACGCGTATACCAAATAACTTCATGAACTGGGATTCTCTTTCTGCAAACAGAAATGACGTAACGCATGTGACACCTGATTTAATGGTTGATCAATTAATTCCACGTGATGAAGTGATGATGTCTAAATACAATACAAATATTTTCGGAACGATGGACCGACGAACAATTGATTCTGGTAACAGCTTATCAATGGAATCTTCAACTGTAACATCTATGCCTTATTGGTTAACTCAAAACCCTGAGGATGCTGCATATGTAGAAGATTTAGGATCAAAAGTTTCTGCGCCAGTAAATAACGGAACAGAAAGTATTAATTATCCAACGAATGTAGCAGCTATGAATCCAAATGCTAAATATAACGAAGACACACATACATTCACGATTAATGTTGGTGACTCAGTTAAATTGGATGCTAAAACAACAGGATATACGAACAATGTAGCTTGGTTAACGAATTCTTGGGATTTAGCTGGATATAGCAATGGATTACCAACGCAAATCAATGCTGATTCAAATGTATCTCAAGTTCTTGATTTAAGAACTTTAGCAGCTTACGGTGAAGTTGGAAATGTAGATGCAGCAGGAATTAGTGTAGATGGTGTGCACTATGGTTCATACGCAACTGCTTTAAGACCAGGAACTAGTACAGTTACGGGCTATGTAATCGACGGATTCTTTAGAACACCGAAAAAAATCACTTACACAATCAAAGTTGTTGATCCAATGAAGTCAGCTGAAAAAATTGCTCCTACTGAGCTTGACAAGAACGCATTTGCGTACCCAACTTGGTTAAAAGATGCAATGGCTGAAAAAGGATTAAACACAGATGGAAACAAATATGTAGATGTTAGTTACGAATCATCTTCACCAGACGATGTTGCTGTTGATGCGGATGGAAAAGTAACATACAACACTGATAAGCCAGCTAACATCACTGCGACGGTTGTATACTCTGGAATGACATTGAACGGAGAAGCACAATTTGCAAATGATAGCCACGTGATGACTTTTGTACGCACAGTATCTAAGGATGCAAAACAAACAGTATCATTTGATTCACAAGGTGGATCTGCAGTAGAACCAGTAACTGCAACATACAATGAAGCGATTACATCTCCAACACCAACAAAAACAGGTTATACATTCCTTGGTTGGTATAAAGATGCTTCAGGTACACAAGCATGGAACTTTGCAACTGATAAAGTAACAGCATCTACTACACTTTACGCTAAATGGGGTATTGGCAAATACACAGTAACATTTAACAGTAAAGGTGGATCTAACGTAGCCACTATAACTGGAAACTATGATTCTATCATTGCGAAACCAGCTAATCCAACGAAAAAAGGATTTGTCTTTGCTGGATGGTACAAAGATGCAGGACTTAAAACTGCATGGAACTTTGCAACAGATAAAGTAACAGCAAATACAACACTTTATGCAAAATGGGATGTTGCTAAAGCAACAGGACTAAAAGCAACAAAAGCAAGTACTACTTCAATTAAATTAAATTGGACAGGCGTAAGTGGTGTTTCTGGTTATGAAATCGTTCGTGCTACAAAAAGCGATTTCTCTGATCAAACAACAAAAACAACAACAACTGGAACATTTACTGCAACAGGATTAGTTAAAGGTAAAACGTACTACTTTAAAGTTCGTGCTTTCACTCTTGATGGAAAAGTTAAAGTTTACGGTAGTTACACAACTGTTATTAAATTCAAACTTTAAATCTTAAATTTAAAAAAGAAATAAATCCTAAAAGGGATCTTGGTATATGGGGAATTACTGATTTACCAAGATCCTAATTCCTTTGAGAGGGGATATCGAAATGAACAGCAGCTTTTTTGAAAAAAAATTCTTACCGATCGCTTCGAAAATAGGTAATCAAAGACACTTACTTGCTTTGCGTGACGGTATTATGTTTGCCATGCCACTAATGATCATTGGTTCATTTTTCATTATCGTAGCTTGGTTAGAAGCGGATTGGTATCAAAACTTCATGGCAAAAGTATTTGGTGAAAATTGGAATGCCTTTGGAGACATCGTTTATAACGGTTCAATGGGGATTATCGCATTAGTTGCAGTATTTGGCGTAGCGTATTCCTTAGCAAGTAGTTATAAGGTCGATAAAAAGAATATTGATGGAGTTCCAGCTGGGGTATTAGCATTAGCAAGTTATTTAATTGTTAATATTATGAGTACTTTCAAAGATGGTAAGGAAACAGTATCTGCATGGTCACCTGATCTTTTTGGTGCACAATACTTGTTTGTTGGATTAATCATTGCAATTATTACTGCTGAAATTTATCGTTACTTCTTACAAAAGAAGATCATCATCACTTTACCAGATACTGTGCCGCCAACAGTTTCACGTTCATTTACGGCTCTTATTCCTGGCTTTGTGATTATCCTTTTCTTCTTACTAGTTCGATACGGATTTAGTCATACTGGTTGGGGAGATTTTGCAACGTTTGTTCATAAAGTTGTGACACAACCGTTTACAATTTTAGGATCAACTTATGTTGGTACACTTGTCGCATGTTTAATGGAACACCTTTTATGGAGTTTTGGTATCCACGGTTCATCAATCATCACGTCTGTTATGGAACCAATTTGGATTACAAATGCAGATGCAAACTTAGAAGCACTTAAAGCTGGTAAAACGTTACCACATATCATTACGTATACATTCTATGAGAATGGAATTTGGATGGGTGGTTCTGGTGCTACTTTACCAGTTGCAATCTATATGGCATTTTTAGCGAAGTCAAAACTTCTTAAGAAGGTAGGACGTCTAGCAATTGGGCCATCTATCTTTAACGTTAATGAGCCAATCATGTTTGGTGTTCCGATTGTTTTAAATCCATTTTTAATGATTCCTTATATTCTAGCTCCAGTAGCAGTATTAACAGTAACGTACTTTGGTACGGCAATGGGAATTTTCCCACATACAACTGGAACAATCATCCCATGGACAACACCATATTTCATAAGTGGTTATCTAATGACAGGTGGTAAGATTATGGGGGTAGTCATGCAATTGGTAGCTTTTGCAGTGGCTTCGATCATTTGGTTCCCATTCATTCGAATTTGGGATAAGAAAAATTTAGAAATGGAGAAAGCTAGTAAATAATTCTCCCAAGCAAATAGATGAATAATTGATTAGAAGAAGGGACTAAAACTGATGGAAAATCGACAAAAAATTATTACTTCGTTTCGATTAAAAAGAATCGGTGCCTTTGTCATTGATGCAATAATTGTTTCAATCATCTTGTCAATTGTGTATCGAATCACGGGACTTCCAAACTTTCCAGGAGTTCTAGCAAATATGATTGAGCTTCAAAAAGCAACTGCTAGTCAAGATGCAGCTGTAAAGGTAATGGCTCTTTTTAATGAAGCATTTCTCCAATCGCTTATAATCTATTTTTGTTATGACGTCTTAACAACCTTATTGTTAAGAGGTTCGACAATTGGAAAGAAGATCTTTCGATTGAAGTTAACACGCATTAATAATAAAAAGGGAATACTTCCTTATGTATTACTAGTGATTGTTAGAAGTTTCTTTAAATTTTTGACGATGTTTATTTTTCAAGGTCTTCCGTTCTTTTTATCAGTTATTAGCATGTTTGCTAATAAAAAATCATTAGCGGTTCACGATCGAATCGGTCGATTTGTCGTTATAAATAAGAATGAAATATAAAAAAACTTAAAACTTACTAAAGAAAGAGGAAATCATCATGAATATCTTACTTTGCTGTGCTGCAGGCATGTCAACAAGTCTAATCGTTTCTAAAATGGAAAAAGTTGCTGTATCAAAAGGGATTTCAGCACGCATTTGGGCAGTTTCTGAATCAGTTGTTCGCTCAGAAATCGATGAAGCTGATGTGTTATTGTTAGGTCCACAAGTACGTTTCCTTTTAGAAGAAATGGAAGAAATCTGTGAAGAGAAAAACATTCCAGTTGAAGTAATTAATATGATGAATTACGGCATGTGTGATGGTGAAGCGATCTTAGAGCAAGCTATCAATTTAATTGAAAATAAATAGTAATTGTTGATAAGTGACTTTTCTGATCTTTACTCAAGAAAAATACGATGAATACCTTTTAGGTTTATAACTTTGAAAATTAATAACCATGGGGTTATGACGATAAAAAATTTTATTAATAAAGAGAGGAGGTCAGTTTTATGGTAAAAAATGAAACGGAAATTTTCACACTGATTCTTCATGGTGGAAATGGTCGAAGTGCTGCAATGGAAGCGATTCAAGCAGCAAAAAAACAAGACTTCGATTTAGCTCGCAAGAAATTGAAAGAATCAGGTGATGCTTTAAATGAGGCACACCATATTCAAACAACGCTTATTCAATCAGAGATTGGTGGCACTCCAACGGAGATTTCACTTTTAATGATTCATGCTCAAGATCACTTAATGAATGCAATGACTGTAAAAGATTTGGCAAAAGAGTTCGTTGACATGTATGAAAGGGGCCTAAAGTAATGTCAATGAAATTTAAAATCGTTACAATAGGTGGGGGCTCAAGTTATACGCCAGAATTGGTTGAGGGAATTATTAAGCGCTATGAACAAATTCCAGTAACTGAGCTTTGGCTTGTTGATGTAGAAGCTGGCCGCGAAAAATTAGAAACAGTTGGTGCACTAGCAAAGCGTATGGTCAAAAAAGCTGGAGTACCAATGGAGATTCATCTTTCGTATGATCGTCGTGAAGCCTTAAAAGATGCTGATTTTGTTACAACACAGCTTCGTGTTGGACAACTAGCTGCACGTGCACTTGATGAAAGAATTCCACTTAAACATGGGGTAATCGGTCAAGAAACAAACGGGTCAGGTGGATTGTTTAAAGCCTTACGTACAATTCCTGTTATTTTGGATATTTGTAAAGAAGTTGAGGAGCTATGTCCAGATGCTTGGATTCTTAACTTTACAAACCCTGCAGGTATGGTTACAGAAGCAGCATTAAGATATTCAAATATTAAGAGATTCATTGGTCTTTGCAATATACCGATCGGAATGGAAATGGGTGTTGCAAAACTATTAAACGTAGATCATTCACGTGTACGTATTGATTTTGCAGGTCTAAATCATATGGTATATGGTACAGAGGTTTATTTAGACGGAGTTAGTGTAAAAGAGCAAGTGCTTGAAATGATTATGGATCCTGCTAATGCTAGTTTTGTAAAAAATATAGATGCTGAAGAATGGGCACCTGAATTCGTAAAAGCAGTCAATGTCATTCCTTGTTCTTATCACCATTACTATTATAAAACATCTGAAATGCTTGAAAGAGCATTAAAAGATTTTGAATCGAATGAAACGCGTGCAGAAGTCGTGCAAAAAATTGAAGCTACTCTTTTTGAAAAATATAAAGATGAAGCGCTAGATATAAAACCACCTGAGCTAGAAAAACGTGGTGGAGCTTACTATTCTGATGCGGCTTGTCGTTTAATTTCATCTATTTATAATGATACGAGAGATATCCAACCATTAAACACGATGAACAAGGGAGCTATTTCAGGCTTACCATATGACGGTGCAGTAGAAGTTAGCTGTGTCATCACAAAAGATGGTCCAATTCCACTAACAATCGGTGAATTACCAGTTCCAGTACGAGGATTAATTCAAACGATTAAATCTTTCGAACAAACAGCAATTGAAGCTGCTGTAGAAGGAAGTCGCGAAAAAGCCATTCTTGCTTTGACGATTAATCCGCTTGTAGCAAATGATAAAGTAGCTGTAGCAATCGTTGACGAAATGCTAGAAGCTCATAAAGAATATTTACCTAAGTTTTTTAAATAAAATATTAAGGCAGCAAACCTGTTGGGGGTGCTGTTTTTTTTATTTTTTGATCCTATTTGTATTGTTAATCTAATCTTCTTGCCATCTTCGACCAACAAAACCTACTTTGATTTTGAAATTTTTTCTCCTAAATTTACCACAGAAGTCCTATGACATCCTTTTACATTTATTAAAAATTTGTGAATATTTATCTATTGGTATAGACATATCTAGAACTTTAAATCTATAAAAAACTGCTTCAAATCGATAAATTAGTACATAAAATTACATATTTTTATTAAAAAATACAAAAAAATGTAAAAATTTTAAAAATATTGTAAATTTTATAAAGGAGTTTTGGCTCAAAAAAAGAATTATTTAATTTATCTATTATTCCTTAAAAACTAATTTTATTAAAAAATTATGTAAGAATGTATAGGCATTAATAGATTCATAACGATGAAAGGAGATATTAGGGGGTTATCTGGGAAAGTATTAGAGGTAATTTGGCATGTTCTTTATTGAGAAATAAGGCGATGAATCTGTCGATATTCCTCGAATGACCGTAAAAAACAGGGGAAGTTTTTTAGGAAGGTTTTGTACTGATCGATTTTATTTTTCACTTAAAAATTTTTGAGAGGAACTAAGAAATGAATAACAAAAATAATCGCAAAATAACTACATATGCTTTAGCATCTGCTCTTGCTCTTTCTAATTTAGCTTTTGTTTCACCAACTTCAGCTGAATCTTACCGACCAGGTGATTTAGCATCAAAATTAGAACAAATTAGACAAACTCAGGAAGCAAAAGAATTACAAAATAAAAACAAAGTATCTGATGCGAAAGCAAATTTAAAAGCGTCAGATAAAGTTCGCGTCATCGTTGAAGTGGACGGGCAGTCACCAATTGAATACGCAACAAAACAAGGGGAATTATTTAAAGATTTATCTGAAAGTCAAAAATCTAATCTTTACGCTACAGTAGAAAGCCAACAAAACTCAGTTAAATCTAAGTTACAAGCAAAAGGAATTACTATTAATTATAAGAAACAATTTTCAACTGCATTTAACGGTTTCAGTGGTGTAGTTGAATTTGGTGATGTAGCAAAAATTGAAGCTACTTCAGGTGTAAAAAATGTTTATATAGCAAATGAATATAATCGTCCTACAGCTGAGCCATCTACTCCTGATATGACGAAGAGTCATCAATTTATCCAGTCTAAAGAGACTTGGAAAGATACTGGCTACGACGGTAAAGGAATGGTTATCTCTATTATTGATACAGGGATTGACCCAACACACCGTGACTTTAAATTAACTGATCCTTCAAAAGAGGACTTAACAAAAGATTCTGTAGCTCAAATTGTAAAAGATAAAGCTTTACCAGGTAAGTTCTACACTGACAAAGTTCCTTATGGTTATAACTATTATGACCAAAACGATATCGTAACAGATCTTGGACCTGGTGCTTCTATGCACGGTATGCACGTAGCAGGTATTACTGCTGCAAATGGTGACGAAGCAAACGGTGGTATTAAAGGGGTTGCACCGGAAGCACAAGTTCTTGCGATGAAAGTATTTAGTAATGACCCAAGCTATCCATCTACATGGTCTGATATTTATCTTGCAGCGATCGACGATTCTATTAAACTAGGTGCAGATGTACTAAACATGAGTCTTGGTTCTGTAGCATCTTCTTATGAGCCAAATAGCGCAGAAGATCTTGCAATTACTCGTGCAGTTGACAATGGTATTGTGTGTGCTGTTTCTTCAGGTAACTCAAATCAAATTGGTTCTGGATGGGATGATCCTCTATCACAAAATCCTGATATTGGTGTAACAGGTGCACCTGGTCTTAATAAAGATACAATCTCAGTAGCTGCTTCTGGAAATGAAGCTTATCTTTATGAACATGCGATCACCGTTGATGGAAATAATAGTTTAAGTGTCTTAGGTAAAGGTATTGATGGTTGGAAAGATCTATCAGATAAATTTGGTGGAAATATTCCAGTTGTAAACCTTGGGAAAAACGCTGCTGATGGAAGCTACAAATTAGGTGGACCAGATGATTATAAAGGTGTAGATGTAAAAGGAAAAATCGTATTAGTAGCTCGTGGAACATATACTTTTGCTGATAAGACAAAGTATGCTGCTCAAGCTGGTGCTGCTGGTATTATCGTGTGGAATGCAACAAACGGAGTTCAATACGATAACCAGGGCGGTTGGGATGTTCCAATGATGCTTGTTAACTCAAAAGCAGATGGTGAAGCGTTAGCGAATGCGATTAATGGTTCAGGAACAATACATGTTGCTCAAACAGCGAAAAATGAAAGTCCTGAAATGGGACGAATGACAAGCTTTACTTCATGGGGAGTTACACCAAGTCTTGAGTTGAAGCCTGAAATTACAGCTCCTGGTGGAAATATCTATTCAACTGTTAATAACAATCAATATGAAGTAATGAGTGGTACTTCAATGGCAGCTCCACATGTAGCCGGTGGTTCTGCATTGGTACAAGAATACTTGAAAAATGATAAGCGTTTCAGTTCTTTAAGCGTTAGCGAACGAACTCATTTAGCGAAAGTATTATTAATGAATACTTCAAAGGTAATTAATGATTTAGATGGTCATCCGTACTCTCCTCGCCGTCAAGGTGCTGGCATGATGCAAATTGAAAATGCTGTTACAACACCAGTTTACTTCTATAACAAGTCAACAGGTGAAGCGAAATACGAATTGAAGGATTTCCAATCTAAGCAAGTTTCAATGACTTATACAGCTAAAAATATTTCTGATAAAGATGCGTTTTATAAAGTAGATACTACTGCACTAACAGATGAATTCTATCAAACTAATGATGTCGATCATAACGCTCTTCAAACAGGCGCATTAGAAGGTGCGAAAATAGATGCACCAGATTCAATTATGGTACCTGCGGGTAAATCTGTTGATTTCACTGTAAAGATTGATCTAACTAATGCAAAAATTCCAGGATTCGATAAGGCTGGAAAAGAGATTTCTGTGGATCTTCATAATAATATATTCGTTGAAGGATCTGTAAACCTTATCGGTACTCTTGGAAATCCAAACTTAACTGCACCATACGTAGGCTTCTACGGTAAATGGGACAGTTTGCCAATCGTTGATGGATTTAAAGATCTTGGTGAAACTCGTTTTTTTGATTTAACATGGCTTAATAGTAAAGCACATGACATGAAAGTTGATCGAGATAAAACTTACTGGGGTTCTGTTCCTGGAAAGAACTTTTATGCAGTATCACCAAACGGGGATAAATTTGCCGATGATATTAACGCACTTCCATCATTCTTAAGAAATGCAGAAGAAGTACAATATAACATCCTAGACAAAGACGGTAAATTCCTTCGCCGCTTAAGTGCTCAATCTGATGTTACAAAAAATACCTATGACAGTGGTAAAGGCAGTATCGTGAAGGATAGCATGTCAACAATTTGGGATGGTAAAGTAAACGGTGAAGTCGTTCCAGACGGATTATACAATTACGAGATTAAGTCTGTAATTGGTTATGAAGGTGCACAGTGGCAATCTAAGAAAATTCCTGTTTATGTAGATACTCACGCTCCAAGCATTAAAGCTACTTATGATCCAGATAAAAAAGTTGTAACTTGGGAAGGATCAGATAATGGAACTGGAGTGCAAAATTATACGATCTTCGTAAATGGAAACAAAGTTGGAACTACTGACAATACTAAATCTTCATTTGATTTATCATCAGCTCCAAATAAGGCAATAGTAGAAGTAGTTGCTGTTGACTATGCAGGTAACGGCGCAGAGGATACTGCAGCAATTGGTGACATTGATCTTCCACTAGTATTTATTACTGATGGCTCTAAAGATAAAAACGGTGAATATATTCCTAACTCACCAGAACCATGGGGAGCTTATAGTGATAACAAAGTTCCGGTAAAAGGTTTCGTAACAGATGAAATTGGTATTAAAACAGTTAAAGTTAATGGAAAAGAAGTTCCAGTTGATTTTGATGCGAAGACTGGACACTACAACTATTCAACAACTGTAACGTTTGACCAAGATGGTCCTTACACTGTACAAGTTGAAGCTACAGACTTTGCTAATAAGAGCTTCTCGGTTGCTCGACATGTCTATGTAGATACGCATGCAGCAGAAATTAATGTAGATGCTCCTGAGCGAGTGGACAAAAATGTAGATCAAGTTACATTTAATGTAAACTTAAAAGATAACTATAGCTACTTAAACTTCTACGTTGGTGAAAACCACGAATTTGAAGTTCCATTAATTAGCCCAGTTGATGTCGTAAAACCACTAAACAAAGATTATAAAGTAACGGTTCCTTTAAAAGAGGGAGAAAACAAATTTACATTAAGAGCGACTGACCTTGCTGGTAACGAAACAGTGAAGGAAGTAGTAATTAATCGTGCAGATGCTCCATTAACAACAGGTTGGGTAGTAAAAGATGATAATAAAGTTTACTACTATGATGAAGAAGGTAAAATGCACAAAGGCTTCTTAGAACTTAAACAAACAGAAGAAGATTACACTTGGACATCAACATTCTACTTTGACCCAACAACTGGTGAAATGCATAGAGGTTGGTTAGATTTAAGTGGAAAACGTTACTACTTCGATCAAGAGGGCGGAGTAATGGCAACAGACATCACGTTTGTTCCAGAAAACAATACGTACTTCTACTTTGATTCAAAAGGTGTAGCACAATCTGGTATCTTTAATTTATACGGTGACAAAGCGTACTTTGATGCTAAATCTGGTTTATTACGCAGCGCTTGGAAACAAGTTGGCACTAAAATGGTTTATGCAGACAAAGATGGTACTTTACACATTGGCTGGTTAAATAATAGTGGCAAGTGGTACTTCTTTAATAAAGATGGCTTCATGCAAACTGGTTGGTTAAACGATGGTAAGACACTTACTATTTAAATAGTAAAGGTGAAAAAGTATATGGCTGGAATGTAATCGGAGGAAAAACTTACTACTTTAATTCAACTGGTGTGAAAGCAAAAGCTGGTTGGTTAACAGTAAGTGGCAAAAAGTATTACTTAAACAGCGATGGCTCAAGATTTAGTAATGGATGGAAGTCAATTAGTGGCAAATACTATTACTTCGACAAGTCTGGAGTAATGAAAACTGGTTGGTTAACAGTAAGTGGTAAGAAGTATTACTCAAACAGCGATGGCTCAAGATATAGCAATGGATGGAAGTCAATTAGTGGTAAAAACTACTATTTCGATAAAAACGGTGTAGTAAAAACTGGTTGGTTAACAGTAAGTGGCAAGAAGTATTACTTAAACAGCGATGGCTCAAGATTTAGCAATGGCTGGAAATCGATCAGCGGTAAATACTACTACTTCGATAAAAACGGCGTAGTAAAAACTGGTTGGTTAACAGTAAGTGGTAAGAAGTATTACTTAAACAGTGATGGCTCAAGATTTAATAATGGCTGGAAAAAAATCAGTGGTAAATACTATTACTTCAACAAATCTGGCGTAATGGCTGTTAATACTAAAGTAGGTAAATATAAAGTTGGAAAAGACGGAGCTAGAAAGTAAGTTTTGACCTTCTAAAAGCCTATTAGAAAATCGGATACATGCTTTTTTTGTTTCGATTAATGCTGTACTAATGCTTAAAAAGCCACAAGGAAAACCAATTTCCCTGTGGCTTTTTAATACTGCTCTAGCTTATTTTCGTTTTATTATTGTTATTCGCTGTCGCAAGCTTACTTCTTTTCTTACCATATAATCCATACACAACAAGTCCTATAGCCATCCAGACAATAAAACGAATAAATGTAATACCTGGAAGACTAGCGATTAGATATGCAGAAAATCCAATCCCAATTAAAGGAATAATCGGTACCAATGGTGTTTTGAAACCTCTTTTTAAATCAGGACGTTTTATACGTAATACAATAATAGAAGAACAAATTAAAATAAATGCTGTTAACGTTCCGATATTAACTAATTCTGCAACTTCGTTAATTGGCGTAACACCTGCTACAAATGCCGTAATTAAACCAATTAATAAAGTAGGACGATAAGGTGTTTTATATTTAGGATGTAATTTTGTAAACCAGTTTGGTAATAGACCATCTCTACTCATTGAGAACCAAATACGTGATCCAGCAAGCATAAACGAGAACAATACTGATAGAATTCCTGCAATGGCAGCCGCAGAAATGATTAACGTAATCCATTTCATACCAATATTACTAAAAGCTTTTGCTACAGGAGCTGCGTTATTAAGTGTTTCATACGGAGCCATCCCCGTAATAATAAGTGACATTGCAACATACAAACATAAAGCGACAGCTAATGATATGATAACTGCAAGTGGTAAATCACGTTGCGGTCTTTTTGCTTCTTCAGCTGCTGTAGTTAATGTGTCATATCCGAATACAGCAAAGAATACTAGAGCTGCTCCACTCATTACGCCATGAAAACCAAAAGGCATGAATGGGTGCCAGTTAGCTGTATTAATATGAAAACTTCCAACGCCAATAACTAAAAGAATAATACCTAATTTGATGATAACCATTAATGAATTAAATTTAGAACCCATTTCAGTTCCTAATGTAAGTAAGCCAGCAATTCCAAGACTTACTAAAACTGCGATTAAGTCAACCTTGTGACCTGCTCCCGTACCAGGCGCGCCTTGTGCCCATACAGGAATATGAACTCCCATTTGTGTTAAAAACTCTTGCATGTAGCCAGACCATCCAATAGCTACTACTGCAACAACTAAAGCATACTCGAGTAACAAATCCCACCCGATTAACCAAGCTGTACCTTCTCCTAAAACAGCATAGCTGTAAGTATAAGCACTTCCGGCTACCGGTATTAATCCAGCAAATTCTGCATAACACAATGCTGCTGCTGCGCTAGCTAAACCAGCAATAATAAACGATAAGAGAACTGCCGGACCAGCGTGTTCAGCAGCTGCTACACCGGTTAATACGAAAATACCTACACCTATGATTCCGCCTAAACCAATGGCAGTCAGTTGCCATAAACCTAAAACGCGGTTAAGTCCGGTATTTTTAGCCCCATCTTGTTGAAGCTGCTCAATCGACTTTTTCCTGAAAAAAGCATTCATCCAAAGACTCCCCCTTTTGTGAATAATCTGTATTTTTAGTAAATAAATACACACCGCTTAAAAGAGTGTGTAGTAACTAATCTTTTTGCAATGGGAGAGTTGTAATAATTTCCCAAATTGATAGAGGAAAGAATGTTAATTCCTCGAAATTTTCGTAAGCGTTTTCTAATGCGTATACGAAATACAATTTTATAGCTTTTCTAGAAAGATATTTTTTGTATTGTAACATAGTTCAATAATACTACGCAATAATAGTATGAATGTTTTAAATATTATATTTTAATCTTATAGAGTCTAAATTTTCATTAAATTAATGAAAGTATGTGCGAAAATACATAGATTTATCAAGGGGTTCTGTGACTTTTTTAGTAGTCTCTACTCATTCGTTCTTCCTAGGAAAAATTAAAACATAAACGATAAAATTATTTTTTTGAAATTAAAATTTGAATATTCCGAAATAACAAAAATCAGCCCAAATCAACCTAAAATTCCCTCAAAAGTACAAATAAATGGATTATTAAAAAAAACATATCAAATATTTATGATTTTCTAAAAAATCTCCTTGAAACGCTTTTTAAAACAATAGACAATAGATATAGGAGATGTCGTATTAAGTTTTTGGCAAGATAAGGAAGGGGCAAGCGTTTTATGGAAACGGCGAAAAGAATTGACGAAGAAAAAGAACAAGTAAAAGTAATTACGCCACGTCAGAAGAAATTTATTTTAATGGGGATCATTGTTCTTTTAATCGTTTCTGTGGTTCTTAGCGTAGCGGTGGTAGAAATTAAAAAAAGTAAATCTCAAACATTACAGTTTATCAGTCCAACGGTAAAAAGTTTTACGAAAACCGAAACTGTGTCTGGTCGTGTCGTACAAAGTCATACTGAAACAATTTACGTTAATCCAACTAAAGGTTCTATAAATGAGATTTTTGTTAAAGAAGGAGATACTGTCACTAAAGGGCAAAAACTTTTTTCTTATGAAGATACAACTATAGCAGCGGAAATTGGACAAGCAGAAGTGAATAAGAAGCTAGCAGAAACAACTGTTACGCAGAAAAACGACCAAATTGCATCATTAGAGAAAGACATTCAAAATGCTATTTCAGCGTCAACATCAACACCGAGTACAACTGATGCAAATAATACAGATAAAAATGCAACAAATACAACAAATACACCAGAGATTCAATCGCTACAAGCTGAACTTAATACTACAAAGGAAGAGCTTAATGCTGCACAGCTAAAAGTAGAACAATATACACTTGAAGCTGAAAAGCTAAAAGCACAGCAAGAATCATTAACTGTTAACAGTAATAGTGATGGAGTAGTACTTAACTTGAACAAAAGTATCGGTCAAGGCTATAAGGTAACAGATAAACAACAAATCTCAATTATGCAAATCGCTTCAAACGAACCATTTGAAATTGAAGGGAAGCTAACAGAAGAAGAGAAAGCAAAAGTTGAGCCAGGTCAAGCAATTAAAGTCACTTCAAAGGTTATTGCCGATAAAAACTGGAAAGGAAGCATTTCAGAGGTAAGTAACTATCCTATGAATGATCAATCCACAAATCAAGATAAGAATTCCAAAAAAGAAGCTATACCATATTACTCTTTTAGAGCAACGCTAGATTCACAAGAGAATCTATATCCTGGCTATGAAACAAATCTTGAAGTAGTAGTACAATCAAAGGATTTGTTAGCAATACCTGAGACGAGCGTTAAAGGATCAGGAAAATCAAAATATGTGTATGTACTTAAAAAAGGAACTATCTATAAACAAAATGTAAAAACTGGCAAAAAACAAGGGAAATACATTGCCATTCTTAAAGGAGTAAAAGAAGGGGATAAGGTAGGAAAAAATCCTTCCTGGACAGTCCGCCCTGGAACTAAAATTGATTTAGATAAGTAATACTAGAGATGATCACTGTAGAAAATTCAATTTTGGATAGTGATCATCTATTTGTAAAAGAAGGCGTCTCAAAAAGTCAGATTAACTGACATGAGACGCCTTTTTTATATGAAGATTAAAGTAGTAGGGGTATCTCAACAGATCTATTCATTTTAGTTGAGAAAATGGCTGTTTTTAAAAGATATTAGTAGAGTTTTATTTGATTTAGTAAGAGTTACAATATATTTGCTAGTTATCCAATTCAAGTCATCTACTATTATACAATTTTCATGTCGTAATACCCCAACTGGTATAGGTAATTATGAATTTTAATTGCAATTTTCTTAGATTTAATTGCAGTTTTGGCAATTTTATTTGCGGTTCTCCAATTTTAATTGCAGTTTTAATAAATTTAATTGCAGTTCATTGTTCTTTGCAACTCTTCAGTGTTTATTTGGAAAATCGGACTTCTTATTTGTTTTTTACCGTTATAAAAAAGGGGCTACCCATTGAAAGTTATACTTTTAGGACGCTCCTCTTTTATTAAAGCGTCTTCAAAACGTTGATTAAGCATTAATTTTTTGTGGAGGAAGGGGTACAGCACGTAGTTCGGTTGCTTCTTCTTTAATAGAAAATAAATATGCAATCAAACCTAAGAGAGCCGTAATGATTAACATAATAATTGAGGTCGTGAAATTGCCTCCTGAAGAATCACGTAACCAGCCCATAATATAACTAGAAAATCCACCCATTAAGTTTGTAAATCCTATTAAGCCTGCTGCACGGCCTGCCGTCTCTTGAGTTGAATATTTTACTAAGAACATATTACTAAGATGGAAGACTCCACCTTGACATCCCATAGCAAGTCCCATGCAAATCCCTGCTAATACTGGATTTGGAACAAAAACTGCTGTTGTTAAAAATAGAGCAGTCAGTGAAAATAAGATTGATGCCATTAAGCTTGGGCGTCTTGTTTTATCGGCAAGAAAGCCACATGCGAGTACAAATCCAAGGGCAAATAACCACGATAAAGAAGTAATACTTGTCATACCTTCACGCTCAAAACCTTTTGCCTCGATCAAATATGTTGGCAGCCATATGCTTATGCCAAAGAAAAGGAAAGAACAGACTAACATACCAAACCATACAATCCAAAAACGATAATCTTGAATAAAATTTTTATTCCCATTGGAACTACTTACTTGATGTTCTATTGGTTCTACTGGAAGATGAATGAGATCCAACTCTTCTTTACTAACCCACGGGTGTTCACCAGGTGTATTTCTTGTAAGAAATATAAACATTGGAATATTAATTAAAAAGTTAAATCCAGCGAGTAGAAAGAAAGCTGATTGCCAATGAAGTGAAGAAATAACAAGTACTAATATAACTGCTCCAATTGCTGGTCCTAAATAGTTACCTGTAAGCCAAGAAGCTTGAGCGCGCCCTAGCTCTCGTTTGTTGAACCAAGCAGAAATAAATTTCCCCGAAACAGGAATCATCATCCCTTCTCCAAATCCTAGAATAATTCGACTTATAATAAATGCTTCATATGTAGTGGAGAGACCAGATGAAAACATAGTAAGAGACCAAACAAATAATCCAGCTATAGCCGTTTTTCTCGCACCAAACTTATCAATAATGAATCCCCAAAATAGATTCGAAATTCCATATGCAATCGTAAAAACAAATGAAAGAAGACCAATTTTTGCATTTTTGTCAACACCAGTCATTCCGAGTGCCTTCAAAAACTCTGGATCTGTTTGTATGACAGAAATGCCAACTTTATCAATTTGTCCAAAGAACCAAAAGAAAAAGATTGGTAAAGCAATTAAAATCCATCTTTTTTGTCTATGTAGCATTAAAATTCTCTCTCCTTTTAAAATCAAGTAATTACGTTTAAAATTTGGAAGGAAAAAGCAGAAACTACGTTTACCTAATAGATATTGAAGTTCAAATAATTTGTTTTGATACTTCAAGTATTAATTTTGGCTCAAACTTGAGCGATTCACTCCTTTCGATGTGTTAATGTTTTAAATATAAAACACTGTTTCATATTTTAAAGATGAAACTCTTTTAAAGATAAAATAATTAGAAAAGTTTGTCAATTATGATTTTACTGAAAAATTTTCCAGTTTTTATGTTTCAATGCATAATCAATTATTTACCTATCCAATGAAAAATTGGGTTATTGACATTAAATTCTGACAAATCTATAATTCAAGTTAAAAAAACATGTTTTTTATATGAAACATTATGTTTTTTGATATTTAGCTTAGTAGATTTTGAGTATAGAAAATAGAGTGGAGGTAATGCGAATGCCGATTAGTCATTTAAAAGAGTTATCGATTCATTATCAAGAAACAGGAGAAGGACAACCTCTTGTAATTTTACATGGTTTGGGTAATAATTCTCAGTCATGGAAGCATCAATTAAGTGAATTGAAGGAACAGTATAGAGTTATTGTTTGGGATGCACCAGGTTATGGTGGGAGTTCCGATCTACAAAAGGAGTTCCATGAATTTTCCGAGTTTGCTAATGTTCTTAAAGAGTTTTTGGATAGTCTAGGGTTAGATTCTATCTATTTACTAGGTCATTCAATGGGATCGGCAATTGCAATTGATTTTACGAATCGTTTTCCACATATGGTCGATGCGTTAATTATTTCAGATGCAACACGTGGAGCAGCTGGGTTAAGTAGAGAAGAAAACGAGAAAAAACTTCAAAATAGATTAAACTCAATTGAAAATCTACATCCAACTGAACTAGCCAGAAAAAGAGTAAAAGCATTACTTGCGCCAAATGCATCACCTGAGGTTATAAAAGAGGCAGAACGTATAATGTCACAAGTTCGTCTATCTGGTTACCGTTCTGTTTCCTACTCATTATCGAACTTAAACCAAATGGAGATTCTGTCTTCAATATCTGTTCCAACACTTGTTATGTGTGGGGAGTTAGACCAAGTAACTCCAGTAAGTGAATCACAAATATTTCACGAGTTGATTCCAAATTCAGAATTTGTTATCGTTCCAAATACAGGGCATTTATGCTATCAAGAAGATCCTAAAATATTTAATCAATCCGTGTTAAACTTTTTAAAGAAACAACCGATAAGTCAAAAGTAGAATTGAATCTATTGTATTAGGAGAGGTTTGCTCGATGGATAATGTAGAAAAAGAAAAATATAGCGCTAATTCTTTAGTTAGAGGATTAGAAATTATTAAGCTTTTTAATGAGGAACATCCTAGTTTGTCACTTTCAGAGATTGCAAAAAAGTTAGGGGTAAGCAGAACAGTACCTTATCGATTACTTTATACATTGCAGTCAATTGGATACTTAACACAGGATGAAAATACGAAACAATATTCGTTAACTCCTAAAGTTCTTGAATTAGGTTTTAGTTATATAAATAGCTTGAAAATACCTGAAATTGCACAACCTTATATGGAATCATTACGTGATGAAATAGGTGCTTCTTGTCATTTATCAATTTTAGATGGACATGAAGTAGTTTATGTTGGAAGTGCACCAGTTAGAGGGGTGTCGGCAGTCAATGTCAATATTGGTTTAAGACTACCAGCTCATGCAACTGCAAATGGAAAGCTACTTCTTGCATACGAGCCAAAGGAAAGTCTTATGCAACTGTTCCAAGTTACAAATTTAACACCTTATACAGATAAAACGTTAACGACGCCTGGAGAGTTTATGGATCAATTAGATAAAATACGCCAAAATGGCTATTCAATGACTAGTGGAGAATTTCACCAAGGTATTCATTCAATCGCTGCACCTATTTACGGTAGAACAGGAAAAGTATTGGCAGCACTGAATATCGTAGCGACTGAATTATCTTATCAGGAAGATTTCATGAATAAAGTTGCATTGCCTAAACTTCTAGATGTCTCTGTTTTACTATCAAACTATATGGGTTACAATGGCAGAGTTTCAAATCAGGTAAAATAGTTAAATTTAAAAATATGGGTTCCCAAACTAAAGGAATCCATCAGACTGTTGACAAGCGCTTGCAATCAGTCTGAAACCCAAGTTTTTTGTACTTTGTCTACACACTGATGGGTTCCCAAACTAAGGGAACCCATATTTTTTTTGCAAAAAAAAACAAGTTATAAACCTTGGAAATACAGTGGTTTTTTATATTTAACTTTTATGACATATCAAAATTTTCTAAAAACTATGTTGACACAAAGGATAATCCATCCTAGAATTATTTTATAGATAAAACACTGTTTTGTATATAAAACACAATAAGTGTTCGATACAAAACATTTTGTTTAAAAAGAACAACAATACAGGGAGGATTTTAAAAATGACAAATGAAACTTTTTCAGTTAAAGAATTTGAAAAAAAATACGTGGCTCGCTTAGAAGACCGTACGCTAGATTGGAATGTTTTAAAGTTTCAAGAGGAAATTGATCCGAGATATAAGCGTGCTCAAATGCGTTATATTGGTCGTGGAGCGACAGCGAATAATGATTCAAATGTAATTACAGCAGAACATTTTACATTAAGTACAATGGTTCTACCTCCTGGCTGTATCGGACCTTTACATCTACACGATGATGTAGAAGAAGTATTTTTTATTCTTGAGGGAGAAGTTACTGCTTTAATTCAAGAAGTTGGTAAAGATGAAGTACATGAAATTAATTTAAAAGCTAGAGATTGTATTAGTTCTCCTCCTGGTGTTCATCGAGGCATTAGAAATGATGGAGATACTGAAGCACGTATGTTAGTTATGCTTGGCGCAGTGAAACCAAACCTTCCAACCTATCCAGAAGGTAGCGCGCTTGAAGAACTTCGTAAACAACGTGCTAAAGAAAGAGAAGCAATCATCAAAGGTTAATTAAAAAGGGTCAGCTGCATTTTGAATAAATTGCAGCTGCCTTTTTCAATAGAGTTAATAAAAGAAAGCGCTTTATATAGATAAATGGGAGGGATTGTTGGTGCTAGGAATTACTCATTTAAGACAGATAAGTTTGATCACACCAAACTTTGAGGAACAAGTGAACTTTTACGAAAAAGTTTGGGGTTTAGATCGTGTAAATGCTTCGGATGACAAGATTGCTTATTTTCGAGGGGCAGGACCTGAGCATCATATACTAAGCCTTCGAAAGGGTGATAAATGCGGTTTGCATCATATCGCATTTGGAATGGTCGATAAAAATGCAGTTGATCGCGCAGCGGAAATCTTACATTCAAAAGGTGTACATATTGTTGAAGAGCCAGGTTATTTGGATGAAGCTGGTGGAGGATATGGTCTTCGATTTGTTGATCCAGAAAACCGTGTAATTGAACTTTCTGCCTGGGTAGAGGTTCAAACATCAATTTGGACTAATAAAAACGTTGATCCTGTGAAATTAAACCATGTAGTTATGAACACAAAAGATTTAGATATGATCGTGGGGTTTTATACTGATGTGCTTGGATTCAAAGTGACGGATTGGAGTGAGCACCAAATGTCCTTCTTAAGATGTAATCGAAAACATCATTCGATTGCATTTAACCAAGATGCACACGCTTCAGTTAATCATATTGCTTACGAAGTTGATTCGGTGGATGAACTGATGCGAGGTATTAGTAATGTTAGGAAAGCCGGATTAAGTGAGTTATGGGGTCCAGGTCGACATGGTCCTGGTAATAATATCTTTTGTTATTTTCAAGATCTTGGTGGATTTGTCATGGAATATACATGTTATCTTGAAACAATTGAAGATGAGGCTGAGTGGAGAGCGCGAGTTTGGAAACGCGTGCCACATCTAATGGATCAATGGGGAATTGCTGGTCCACCAAAACCAGAAGCTCGTAAAGCGATGGGCGGAGAGCCAGATCGTGGCTGGGTAGATACCACAGTTAAAGTGCGATAAAAAGTTTAAATAAAAATGCTTTAAGGAATAAGAACCATGAAAGCTTTTATAAGGGGTGACGGGATGGATCTTGGGTTAAAGGGAAAAGTTGCAGTAATTATGGGTGGCACCTCTGGTGTTGGACTGAAGACAGCTGAATTATTTTTAGGTGAAGGTGCTAAAGTAGCAATTTGCGGAAGAAGCAAAGAGCGCGCAGATAAAGCATTAAAGCATTTACTCACATATGGCAAACGCGAAGATCTATTTGCTGCGACGTGTGATGTTACATCAAAAGAGGAAGTTAATTCGTTTATTCAACAAACAGCAGAAAAGTTTGGTGGAATTGATACGTTAGTGAATGCAGCTGGTCAAAGTGTTATGGGGCATTTTTTCGATATTACTGATGAACAGTGGCAGGAACAAATTCAATTAAAGTATTTCGCAATTATTTATGCAGTTCGTGCAACTCATCCTTATTTAGTGAAAAGAGGAGGGGGCCGAATTATTAATATAAATGCAACTCTAGCAAAAGAGCCTGAGCGTCATATGGTAGCAACAGCAGCAACCCGTGCAGGACTTTTAAATTTAAGTAAGACGTTGTCTCAAGAATTAGCATCTGACAATATTTTAGTCAATTCAGTTAGTCTTGGATTAATTCGGACAGATCAGTGGGAACGTAGAAGGCTGAAGAATGCTCCTGATATGGATCCCGAAGAATATTATAAAGATCTTGCGATAAAAAGAAATATTCCACTAGGTCGTGTAGGTGAAGCGGAAGAAGTTGCTAGTGTAATTGTTTTTCTTGCTTCAGACAAAGCGAGTTATGTAGCTGGTTCTACAATTGAAACTGCAGGTGCAATCGGTAAAGCACTTTAAATAAATTATAAGACAAAGGTAGGATACTAAGATGAAAAATCAAGAAGAGATCGTATTTACTACTGCGGATGCCGTCGTAAAAGAGTTAGTTCAAGCAGGTGTAGAAGTCGCTTTTGGAATCGTAAGTATTCACAATATGCCCATCTATGACGCGATTCTAAGGGATGGAAGTATCAAGCTGATCTGTTCACGAGGCGAAAGTGGAGCAGTAAATATGGCAGATGGCTATGCACGTTCGACAGGAAAATTAGGTGTAGTTATTACTAGTACAGGAACAGGAGCTGGAAACGCTGCTGGTTCATTAGTAGAAGCATGGGCAGCTGGAGTTCCACTACTTCATCTGACTGGAGAAGTAGCATCACCTTATCTTGGTACAGGTAAAGGGTACATACATGAATGCAAAGACCAGCTTTCAATGATGAGCGGTGCTTGTAAAAATGCTGTAAGACTTAGAAGACCAGAACAAACAGCTGGTGTAGTAAGAAAAGCAATTGAAGAAGCATTAACTGCTCCAACAGGACCAGTTAGCTTAGAAATTCCAATCGACTTTCAATCAGCAATTATTGAGGACGTTTCAATCGATAAAGTACAGGTAGATGTTTTTAAACCGCAATTAACTACCGTAATACCAGATATCGCAATTTCAAAAATTTCAGAAGCACGTCGTCCAGTTATTTGGGCTGGTGGCGGTGTTATTTCTGCCAATGCCTCAAAGGAGTTAACAAATTTAGCTGAAATTCTTGGAGCTGCTGTCATTACAAGTCAATCTGGAAAAGGTTCGATACCAGAGGATCATGAGCAATGTATAGGTCATTTTGCAGCCAATGAGTCGACAAAAGAGTTTTTGAGAAATGCAGATTTATTGATTAGCGTAGGTGTACGTTTCAGAGGAAATGAAACTTCTAACTGGAAAGTCCCTGTCCCAGAAGAACATATTTCAATTGATGCAGATTTTAATGCAATTAATCGTAATTATAAAGCAACAGTTGGGTTAGTCGGCGATGCAAAAGATATTTTATCAGCTTTAATAAATAAAATTGATGAAAAGTCTATTTCGGTTTTACCTTCTTACATAGAAGAAGTACGTTCACTAAGAAATGAAGTGCGAGGACAACTTCGTAAAACACTTGGTCCGTTTGAACAGTTTGTAGATGGTATGAGAGAGATTTTACCGAGAGATACGATTTTGGTTCGAGATGTGACAGTACAAGCAAATGTATGGGGTAGTAGAATATTCGATATTTATGAACCGAGAACATCTATTCACGCATCAGGTGGCGGGATCGGTCAAGGTCTTCCTACAGCTATAGGAGCTCAATTGGGTTGCCCTCATCAAACGGTCGTATTATTGGCTGGAGATGGTGGGTTTATGGTTAATGTAGGTGAAGTGGTGACTGCAGCTGAAGAAAATCTTCCTATTATTGTTGTGTTATTTGATGATTCTGGCTATGGGGTTCTTCGTAATATTCAAGAAGCGGCATACGGTCGCCAAGTAGCAGTGAATTTATTAAGTCCTGATTTTGTAAAACTAGCTGAGTCAATGCATTTTGAAGCAGCACGTATTGGATCAGGAGACGAATTTGTTAATGAACTAAAGAAAGCAACTGAAAGAAGAAAGCCAACAATGATCGTTGTAGATATGGAAGCAGTTGGACCTATGGCAAAACCTTTTGGTGGACCTCCAGGAGCAGCTGAAAGCTTTAAGCCAAAAAAATTATAAAGGAGATTCAATATGATTTCGACATATCCAGTTGTATCAGGGAGATATCTCATAAATGATGAATGGAAAGAAAGTAAGGAAACATCAAATATTATTAATCCTGCAAATAAGTCGGAAGTAATCGGTAAAGTAGCATTTTGTACTGAGGAAATCGTAAACGAAGCAATTAATGCAGCATCGAATGCATTTGAACTTTGGTCAAAGAGTGAGATTCAGGATCGTGTAGAAAGAATGAAAGCAGCAGCACAGGAACTTTCTAAAATCATTGAAGAACATGTTTCGTTATTTGTTCGTGAAAATGGAAAAACACTAGTAGAAGCTAAAAAAGACTTATTACGCTGCGTTGAAGTAATGAATGGTGGAGCGGATGAGCTACTTAAATGGTGGAGTCCAGAAATACTTTCAGGAAATCAAAAAGTTCAAGTAAGAAGAAGAGCTAGAGGGGTTACTGCAGTAATTACTCCTTGGAACTCTCCTATGATTTTAACATTTAAACGAGTGATTCCTGCTGTTTTAGCAGGTAATACAGTTGTCGTGAAACCTGCGACAAATTGTCCACTTACCATTATGGCTTGTTTAAAAGTGGTGGCTAAACATTTTCCGCCTGGTGTAATCAATATTGTAACAGGATCAGGAAAAATGATTGGTGACAAGCTTTGTTCCGATTCACGAGTTCGTACGATTGCTTTTGTCGGAAGTACACAAACAGGTAAAGATATTATGAAAAAGTCCTCTGGAAATCTTCAAAAAGTATATATGGAGCTTGGTGGGAATGACCCAGCAATCATTTTAGAAGATGCAAACTTAGATGAAGAAGCTATTAAACGATTAAGAATGAGTATTTTAAAAGCGGCTGGCCAAGTATGTTCGGCAATTAAGCGTGTGTATGTACAAGAATCTAGATATGTTGAATTAGTAAAAAAACTGAAAAAAGAATTTGAGCGTATTGTTGTAGGTGATGGTATTCAACCTGATGTAACGATGGGCCCATTAAATAATAAAGCTCAGTATGACTATGTTAATGGATTGATCGAGCGTACTGAAAAAGCAGGTGCAAATATAATAACAGCTGGAATTCAACTGAATCCTGAAATGTGGGATCAAGGATACTACATCTTACCAACAATCGTGACAGGTATTGATCAGCAAAGTGAGATCGTTCGTGCAGAACAATTTGGACCAGTAATTCCTATTTTACCTTTTTCAACTATTGACGAAGTTATCAAACTAGCAAATGATAGTGAATTTGGCTTAAGGGCTTCTGTTTGGACTGAAAATGAAGAATTAGCTATTGAAATGGCAGATCGATTAGAAGCAGGCGCAGTTTTTCATAATAATCACACCATCTTTAATGATTTAGCATTGGATTTCCCAGGATTAAAAGAGAGTGGTGTTTCAAGGGAAACAAGACACTGTGGATTGGAATTCTTTGCAGATTCATATGGATTTGCAAACTAAGGGTGGTGAATGGGCATGAAACTAGGTCTAATCGGCTGTGGGAACATTGGCCAATTTCTTCTTCAAGCTATAAATAAAGATGGAATGTTACCAGGTGGAAAGATTGTTTCAATTTATACGCGTTCCGAAGAATCAGGCGTTCAACTTGCTAAAGAATTTGAAACAGAAGCTTATCAAAGTGTAGAGGAGCTACTTCTTTCTGATCTAGATTTAGTAATTGAGGCTGCAACAGTTGATGCTGCAAAGGAGTACGCTATAAATGTTCTTGAAGGTGGAAAAGACTTATTGTTAAGCAGCATTGGGGTCATGGCTGATTTTGCATTTGAAGAAAGAGTTCGAGAGGTTTGTTCAAGATATGGTGTAAACGTTTTCTTACCTTCAGGGGCAATTGGTGGATTGGATATTTTAAAGTCAGCAAAAGCTGTAGGTGGTCTAGAGGCTGTTTCAATTACAACTAGAAAACCACCTGGAGCATTATCAAAAGAAGTATTCGATAAAGAAACGATATTGTTTGAAGGCTCTGCGGCTGAAGCAATTAAGCTATACCCAAGAAATATTAATGTGGCAATTATATTATCCTTAGCTGGACTTGGTGCTAACAATACAAAAGTGAAAATTATTGCTGATCCAATTGCAATAAAAAATAGTCATTTAATTGAAGCATCTGGTGCGTTCGGAAAACTTAAACTTGAGATTGAAAATGATCCAATGCCAAATAATCCTAAAACAAGTTATTTAGCAGCGTTAAGCGTTTTGGCAATGTTACAAAACAAGGATAAATATGTACAAGTTGGGTAGATAGTCGAAATATGAAGGGAGAGTGCTGTGCATGATTAAAACAGAAAAAACTTTAGATGAATTATCAAAAGAACAACTAGTAAATTACTTAAACGAAACTGTCAAACCAGATGAAGGAGTCATTCCTGCATATCTTCTAGGTGATAAAGCAGTTTACGAATTAGAGCATGAAAAAGTATTTTTAAAAACATGGGTTTTTCTTGGACATGAATCCGAAATTCCAAATCCAGGGGACTTTATGACCCGTGAGCTTGCAGGATATTCAATCATTATCTCACGCGAAAGTATGGGAGAAATTAATGCATTTTACAATATGTGTACACATCGTGGCATGAAACTGTGCCGTGCTGATAAAGGAAACAAGACTTTATTTACATGTCCATATCACGGATTTAACTTTAAAAATACAGGTGAACTTGTTGGAGTACCGCTTCAAAAAGATATTTATGGCGAAAGACTTGACCGATCAAAAATGGGTCTTCACCAAGTGAAGCTAGAATCATATAAAGGACTTTTATTTGGAAATTGGGACGAAAATGCAGAGCCTCTTGAAGAGTTTCTCGGCGATTTTAAGTGGTATTTAGATATCGTAGTAGGACGAGCTGAGATGGAAGTAATTGGAGCTCCTCAACGTTTTATCGTTAAATCAAACTGGAAGGTCGGTTCTGATAACTTTGTAGGTGATTCATACCATACGATGGTAACTCACGGTTCAATTGCAAAATTAGGCATGGTACCAAATGCGACATATTCGAAGCGCGGTTTTCAAATTCATACTGAAAACGGACACGGATTAAACCTTGGAACACCAAACCCAGACTTTGCTTTTCCTGAAGAATTGAAGGACGAGTATAAAAGTAACTTGTCAGAAGAACAATATGAAGTTCTATCAAACTTAAAAAATATGATTGGCAATGCTTTTCCGAATATGTCATTTTTAATATCTCACACAAAAGTTAAAGGCGAATTAATTTCGAATACTTCAATTAGAATGTGGAGACCAATTAGTCACAATAAAATGGAAGTAATTGCATGGATGCTAGTAGAAAAAAATGCTTCTCAGGAATGGAAGAATCGATCAAGAGATTCCTTTATCTTAACGTTTAGTCCATCTGGTATTTTTGAGCAAGATGATACTGAAGTATTCACAGATATAACGGAAGCAGCTCAAGGTCCAATGCTATTTCAAAAGAATTTAACTTATAACTATACAATGGGACTACATCGTGAACCTGTCGATTTTATCGGACCTGGGGTAGCCTATGATGATAAATTTACAGAAGCAAGTCAACGCAATTTTTATCATTATTGGCTTGAATTAATGACAAAGTAATAAAGGGGGGAGGAAGAAAAATGAATGTTGAAAAATTAATAGCGAAATTACAATTTGAACAGTGGTTAATTGATGAAGCAAAACTACTTGATGATATTGAATTTGATGATTGGTTTAGTTTAATGCATTCGAATTTAATCTATCAAATGCCTGTACGCGTAAATAAAGAAGGAACTGAGCGCCCAGACTATTCTACTGAGATGTTTACTTTTAATGATGATATTGAATTATTAAAGCTTCGAGTAGATCGATTGAAAACTGACTATGCATGGGCTGAAATTCCTCCTTCAAGAACCCGCCGTTTTGTAAGTAATGTTGGCGTAAAAGAGCTAGTTAAAGAAGAGAAGGCAGTAGTTAATAGTTACTTACTGATTTACCGTAGCCGCAGCACAGATATTCACCATGATTTAATTTCTGGAGAACGTCATGACGAGTTTACATATGAAGATGGGAAGTGGAAGCTTTCAAAGAGGGTATTTATTGTAGATCAAACAACAATTAATACTAGAAATCTTGCAATCTTTGTTTAATAGAAGAAAAAGGAGGCCAAGTGATGTTATTAAAAGATAAAGTAGTGTTAATTACAGGAGGCGCATCTGGAATAGGAGCAGCCGTTACAAGACAATTCATTCAAGAAGGAGCAAAGGTAAGTATTATTGGTCGCTCACTTGAAACACTAGAGCAAATGAAAGAAGAATTTAATGACAATCTCCTTATCATTCAAGGTGACGTAAGCAAATATGAAGACAATGAACGAGCTGTAAAAGCAACTGTTGAACAGTTTGGTAAACTAGATGTATTTATTGCGAATGCAGGCGTTTTCGATGGTTTTGCAAAATTCGCTGATGTGACACCAAAGGCCCTATCAGATGCATATGATTACCTATTAAATATAAACGTAAAAGGATCATTTTTTGGTGCAAAAGCAGCTTTAGAGGAATTACAAAAAACAAATGGTAATATTATTTTTACAGTATCTGGGGCAAGCTTCTATCCAGACGGTGGTGGAGTTTGGTACACGGCTAGTAAGCATGCTCAAATCGGATTAATGCGTCAGCTTGCCTTTGAACTAGCACCAAATATACGAGTAAATGCAGTAGCGCCAGGAGGAACTTTAACAGCACTAACTGTCATCCCACCTTTACGTACTTTTACTAAATCCGTAGATAATGATACAAAAGCAAGCAATATAAAAAGAAGAAATCCACTTCAACTTGCACAAATGCCTGAAGATCATGTTGCAGCATATGTACTTTTAGCATCTGACCAGTCACGTGCAATCACTGGTGAAGTCATTTCTAGTGATGGTGGATTATCGGTTCGTGGGCTCGGTTAAGAAATTTTTTGATAAAGAATAGGGTGTCTTAAAAGGGTTACTTTTTAGGGACACTCTTTTTTTATTAGTGCTAATTAAATTGTAAGCGGTAGTAGTTCAAACCGTATATATGATGATTTGTTTAGAGACCAGTTATATGATAAATCGTATGTTAGAGCTGCTTCAGATTTGTTTATATAAAAAGGATCTAAGTTATTGATCCTTTTTTTGTTGCTTAACTAACTAATGCATGCGATAGTTCAATAATACTTGGAGCCGATAAACGATGATCGGCTCCTATTTTATTATCTGGCAGAATAGTTCAATAAGATTTAATTTATTTTTTTCTTTTCTTAAGATGGAGACTTATTCATGATTAAATTTTTTATTAGCAATCCAATAATACGTAACCAAGAGTGTCATCAAAATACAAACAATAGTTAATAGTATATTGATTATTCCATTCGAATTCACTGTTCCTGTTATTAAAGATTCCGTTGCTAGTTTACTCATACTAGCTGGATTTACATAATCAATTGCTGGATTCAAACCGACGATAATTCTACAACCAATAAGGTAAACAATTGAAACTAGTGCGATAACACCCTGGCTGTGAAAAACAGTACTGATCATCGTAGTAAATGTAACGATATAAAGAACCCATGCAAGATAAAATACAAGTCCAGTTATCATCTGTGAAAATGGAACATCCGTAAAAAGATAATTTACGTATAGATAAGAAACAATGTATCCAACTGATACACTTAAAACAGCCATCAAACCATTTGATATAATTTTTCCACCTATATATGAAATAACTGTAACAGGTCTTGTTAGAATAAAGGCTAACATGCCATTCGCTTTATCCGATTGAATTATACCCATCATTGAGATTGCTATAATCATAATCCCAAGTTGATCAAATTGAGAACCTAGTGTACTGGCCAGTACTTCGCCGCCTTTTAGTTTGGTCATACTCGGGTCAATTGTAATTCTCTGACTACCGCCCAATGATTCCAAAATTGATGGCAAAAAATAAGTTACTATCGGCTGGGTTAAACCTAAAAAGATAAAAGCAATTGGTAACCACATAACTTTATAATCGCGAATAATTTGTGCAAATTCTTTTTTAGTTAGTACAATGAAGTTATTCATTTCTTCACCACCAATTTTAGGAATATATCTTCTAACGTATCATTGTTACTATCAAATTTTAGGATATCCACTTCATTCTCGATTGCATTTTTCAATAACATATTTTTATTTATTGAGATGTTTTCAACTTTTATTTTCACTTTATTCCCAATGACCTCTACTTCCCTCACATATGGTAATTTGTTAATAACATTAATCCACTTTTGATCTTTTGCTGTAATTTCCAAATTTAGTTTATTTTCGCAATTTCGATTTAACAGTTCCGTTATCGTTGTATCTTCTATTTTTGTTCCATTCTTAATCACTACAAATCGTTCACATATTTCTTCTGCATCGCCCAATATATGGGTCGATAATAAAATCGTTGTATCCTTTTTAATTTCTTCAATCAGGTTTAAAACTTCTCTTCGACCGATTGGATCTAATGCAGATACAGGCTCATCCATGACTATTAATGAAGGTTTATGAAGTAGTGCTTGGGCAATACCAAGACGTTGTTTCATTCCTCCGGATAAAGAGCCAACCCTTGAATTCTCTTCATCTTTAAGTCCAACTTTTATCAAAATTTCCGGTATCGAATTTGCTAATTCTTTTTTTGTTAATCCAGAAAGTTTGCCCATAAACGTAAGAGTTTCTTTCACTGTCATCCAATGATAAAAGTTAGGATACTGTGGTAAGTAACCTATTTCCCTTTTCATTTGTGATATTTTTTTACCATTTAGTAAAACCTCTCCTGAGTTAGCATTGATAATGTCTGAAATCACTTTTAGTAATGTTGTCTTACCTGCCCCATTCGGTCCGATTAATCCAATACATTCTCCCGATTGTAGTTCCATTGAGAAATTATTGACTGCAATTTTCCCTTTAAATGTTTTTGTTACATTTTTGATTTCCAATTTCATGACCTCTCACTATCCTTTCTCCCCATAACAAAGTACAGAATTGGTCCAAATGTATTCGCAAATATAACAATAAACGTCCAAAAGACCACATTTTCTCTCGTTTTTCTATGTCGGTACAAATCAATTAATGCAATTAAAATTAATAGTGCAGATACTAATATAACTGGCAATATTATCGGTAGATAAGTCATAAAATCAAAATCTTTTAGATCATCAAACTCATAGTGTAGTTTCAATTCATCATTCCCCCTAAGTAAATGCTCGTTCTCATTATCGATAATGATAATATAATTAATGATATGTTGCAACCACTGTTCTCATTCTTTATAATGAGAATTAAAATCAACAGAGAATAAGGTGATAATATGAGTAATAAAACTGAAATTATAATGCATCCAGTAAGAATGAAAATCTGCCAAGCGTTAATGAGAAATAAAGAGCATGGACTAACACCATTAGAGATGATTAAACTCATTAAAGATGTACCTCAAGCAACGCTATATAGGCATATACAAATCATGGTGGATTCTGATATTATTCGCGTTATTAAAGAAAAAAAGGTGAAATCAGTTTCAGAAAAATATTACGTTTTAAATGTAGAAGAAGCAAGACTTGATGAAGATGAATGGAAGGAAGCTACTATAGAGGAAAAATTAAACTATATATCATCTTATCAGTTGTTACTTATGACTCAATACCAAAATTATCTAAACAATTTAGAGGAACAAAATAGGCAAGAGGATCGTGCTACTTTTTCAGTAGTAGAATTAAAAATTAATGATGAACATTTTTTACAATTTCAAAACGAATTACATGAATTAATGACTAGATACTACAATGCCACGAGCAAAGAAATAGATAGCCCTGTTCGAACAATTGCAATAACTATTATTCCAGAAACTTAAATATTATAGAAAGATGGTTTTAAGTTTGCACCACCTATTTTTAGTAATGTTGTCGGAATGTATAATTTAGCTATGAAGAAATTTAGTGATTTGGTGCAAGTATAATGGGAAAACGAGGGAGAAAAAAACAGGAAACGGCAAGAGTTCAGATTACATTATTTATTTCAAACAAAGAAGATAAGGAAATCTACGAGTATATCACTCAGGCGACTAGTAATAGTGCTGCGGGTAGAGAATTATTATTAAATGCGTGGAGTATGACTCAGAAACAATTTGTACCAGAACAGAATAAAACAGATGATTTTGAGATTTATGATCGAAATAATGAATTACGATTTGATACAGTTCCAGGTAGTTTAGAAATTGTTTATGAAGAAGGACTACAAGAAGATGCTAGTACCTTGGATGATTTCTACTATTAATATATTTAGAAACGCATTAGTTATTGCTAGTGCGTTTTTTCCCTATTTCCAATGCTCCTTGAACCTATTGAAACTATCTGGGGATTTTGAATTATCGTACCAAATACAGATAATATAACAGCCGAAAGTTTGATAGAATATATGATGAAAAAACAATGAAAACTTCAAATGAAGGTTGTTAAATTAAATGAGATTGTGAAGGGGGTTACACTTAAACTAAATGGCAGGTTAGTTCAATAAGGAAAGAAGATAAAACAACTGTTTTATAGAATGTGTAAGTAATATAATTTGTTAAATTTTGTAAAATGGAGGTGTGGAAAATGAAAAGTAATTCAGCTTTTATTGGTGCTTCAATTATAATTGGTTGTGCTATTTTAGGATTGTTTTTAATGTTAACTTTTTCAAATAATAAAAATAATACATCCAAATTTTCGAATGATTATAAATACGAAATGATTCCAGTAAACGAGAATAATATCATTATTTTTAATAAAGAAACTGGTGAATATTGGAGAAAATTTTTACCAAAAAATGAGGGTCCTACAAATTGGGAAAAAGAAAAATCACCAATTAATAATAAGTAATAAATACTTATTAACGTTATGCAACTAACGCATGCGTTAGTTATATAACGACGTTTAGAGCAAAATAATCGGGTCCTATTATACTATTTGACAGTATAGAGCATAAAAATATGGTATAAAAATATTGTCGAATTGTATGATAATTTGATTATCTTTATATAATTTGTTAAAATTGGTATATAACAATGTGTGCAATCCACACGATTGGTATATAACAATGTGTGTAATCCACACGAGGAGGCAACAAAAAATGGAACAAGGTAAAGTAAAATGGTTTAATGCAGAAAAAGGATTTGGATTCATCGAGCGTGAAAATGGTGATGATGTATTCGTACATTTCTCAGCAATTCAAACGGATGGTTTCAAATCATTAGATGAAGGTCAAGCAGTTACATTTGAAGTAGAAAAAGGTCAACGTGGCCCTCAAGCAACAAATGTTAAAAAAGCATAATTGACTTAAAAAAGTCGGATTCTATTTAGTAGAATCCGACTTTATTTATGTCTTATAAAATAAAAAACCCCTATTCGAAAAAGAATAAGGGTAAAATCTAAAATGGATCTGGTAAAGAAAATGGTTTAAGGTATTATATCCCAAATAAAATGAAGATACAAATATCTATTAAATTTCTACTAATGAAGGCAGAATAAATTAAGTTTTTTTTACTTAGATGATAGATTTAAAATGAATCTTATTCAACTAAAGCATGCGTTAGTTTAAGTGTAAAGTCTCACAATCTTTACTAATTCTCGATAAATAAAAAGCGACACTGTCATTTTTGAAGCACCGCACCAAAAGCCCCTCTGACTATACAGGAGGAATTAACGTAATATTATAATAGGAAATTAAACTGTAAGTTCTTTTATTAAACTTCCCCAAAATTGCGAACAAGTTTAAGCAAAGGTTATGTTCTTAATAATGAATACAATAGATAGTATTAAACAGATCGTCGCAGGAATAATCATTACAATTGATTGATGTGCTCGAAAAATATGAGAATGTATGGCTCCTAACATGAGAAGTACAAATAATACACTTGATCCAATAGTTAAGTAGCTAATCCAGATACCACTAATCATACCTATTGCTCCAATAATTTCAATCAATCCAATTACAGACATGAACCATAATGGATATTGATAATGCCTCCAATGTTCAACCTGAAACGGCATACGTAAAAGTTTTATGAATCCTCCTACTAAAATAAAAAACGCTAAAATTACTTGCATGACAATAGTTATCATCTATCCTCACTCCTTTTTATTGATCTTATTTAGAGGTATTCTCATCCCAACGATTATATGGATATATATTCCATACAATGTTCTATCATTAATAGAATCATTATGAAGTTAAAATTTCAACTAACCTGCATCCTTTAGTTGAACAAGAAAAAAGCCACCAAAGCAGCAGCTCACTCTTCAACTCTTGCATTGCGTTAGTTGAAGAAAAAATGATGGTAGATAATTATAGTTATTAGTGAATGTTACGTTTTTCTTCGCAATACTCTACAATATATTCATAAATACCTTTATTACCAGTAGTTCCTAAGGGACCTGTATCACCTTTACTTATTAAATCTTTTGCACTATTTAATGCACTAATGTAATTTCCACTTTGTATATGGGCTAACATTTTCATCAGTTCTTCATGGTAAAAATCTGATTGTTGTATGACGAATTTATTGAAATTATCTACATTTTTTTCCATTGAATTTATAAACGTCTCGTACGTATCAATAAATTCTATTACGGTTTGTCGAATATCATCTTCAATATTAACTAAACTATTTTCAACAATATTAATCTCTTTGATAGGATAGATTGGTGCTACAAATGCTCCTATTGCTCTCAAACTCATAGGTTCTTTTGCATTTTCCTGTATATCGAATATTTCCCAAAATAAATCATCATAAATAAATGGTTTAATATTACAATCCATAGTAATTGAAATTTCATTATCATCTGTAAGATTAGTTGAATAGACTCCCGTTACAAAAAAATCTCCTACTTTTTTAAATAAACAGTATGACCTCTTTTTTAAGCCAAATTCTTTAGACAGCTCTCTCATAGACTTTTCTTGAATTTTTTCAATTTTTTAAAAAGAGCCTTTTGTTCTTTTTTCAAAATTAATTCACACCTTATCTCATTTAATTCTTTAAACAAAGTCTATATAACCTAATATAATCAATAATATTTTAACAAAAACTCTTATTATTATCACATGGCTTACCAAGAATCCTTATTCAACTAAACTGCCATTTTGTTGAATAAAAAAAACCGACTAAACAGCCGATCATGTAATTCAACTAATGCATCAGTTAGTTGAATAAGGTTTTACCTAAACTAAATGTTTTACAAATAAAACTCTGTCTTGATCTGGACCATCATAATTTGAATTTATAGATACACCATCAATTACTCGATCTCCTTGTTCAATTTCAAATCCCATCTTGGTATGAAAAGCAATTGAATCTTTATTAACAGGAGACGTTACACAACGGACAATACTACGTTCATTTTGCTCAACAACATTAAAAAAAGTATTGTATAAATGTTTTCCAATATTATGCTTCCTGTATTCCGGATGAACTCCAACGAAATGAATATACGCTTCATTTGAATGAGTTTGAGAAAGGAACCCTATTAGAAATCCCACGAGTTTACCATCCTTTTCCGCAATGAAACTGGTTTTTGTAAAATGGTCGAAGAATAATTTTGGTAACATATCAGACATATTCCTGCCACCCCACCACTCATTGATTAGAGGTGAAATTACATAGTAGTCAGAACCTTTAACTGAACGAATTTCCATTTTAATCCCCCTTTTTATGTAAAAATCTATTTAAACTAATATTAACATTAAAGCAAATTTTATATTATTCCTTATGCAACTAATCTGCCATTTACTTGAATAAGAAAAAAGCTACCGAAGCAGCTTTAGGTTGTTCAACTAATGCACTGCGTTAGTTGAATAAGCCCCAGTTAGTAAATGTATCCCAGTATTCGAACCTTTCAATACAAACTCCAAAATTAAAAGTCAGTTCAAAAACAATAAAATCAAAAGTATCGTTATACCCACTAAAGTTAACTATCCAATTTATATCTCTAAAAATATCTCCAAACCTTAAAACAATTGCACCTGTTTCAAAATAATTCAAATGAAACAAAATAACTTCTTTTTCTTGAAGTTGCTTTGGGATTTTACTATATAACAAATCAAGCTCATTAACTGCTTTAACACTACTATGTTCAAACTTAAATTCCTCTTTATTTTTACCTAACTTATCTATTTCGTTATACAAATTAATAATTAAGTCTCTGGAATATTGAGGATCTAAGAAAGAATTAAGAGTTAAGTGTATGTCTTTAGTCTTCAATTCTTTAATTAAGTTATTTCGATTATTTTTCAATTGAAGTAATTTAATCTTTTCCTTTCGATCGTTGATATCCACTTAAATATTCTCCTCTAATGAACATATTAATTAGTTATATTTTAACAAAAAACTGAATTCCTTGTTCAACTAAACTGCCATTTACTTGAATAAAAAAATGAGCTGCAAGCAACTCGTGATCTTCAACTAATGCATGCGTTAGTTGTTTACTTTAATCTTTGCTACTTATTTTGGCTTCACATTAAATTTAGTTACACCAGTATAAACTTTGTTGTTACCTTTACTCCAATTTAATGTAAAAGATAAATGAGTATTTTTTCTAGAATAAACGCTGTTTTTATAATCACTACTTCAATAGGATTCGAGAGGTGTTTTAGGTTTCACTTCCTCATAGTCAACTTTTGTTTTATCGTAATATATTACGGTTAAATGCTGTACATTTTTATCTCCCAAATATTTAATCGACGTATCATAAACCCATTTTTTATGATCTAACCTTGGAGTTACTTTAATTTCCCAATTCTTAATTACCTTCGTTTGTTTAACGTTCAATGTTTTCGGTTGATCCGTTTTAATGCTGGCATTCATTGATTTACATGCGGACATAAATAAGCAAAATGTTAGAATTAATGCTAATAAGTATCGTTTTTTCATAAACCCTCCTTAGTTGTAATTACACTATTATTCTTAATTCAAGAACCCCTAACACTTTTCCTTTCTTG
>NZ_NUYF01000001.1:0-128682 GCF_002566505.1 Bacillus sp. AFS077874 | reverse complement strand
GCTTGCAATCAGTCTGAAAATCAAATTTAATGTAGTTTGTAGACAAACTAAAATGGGAACGACATTGGTCGTCCCATTTTTTATTTTTTGTAAAAAAAGTCTGCTAATTCCTTGCTTTTAAGTCTTCTATTTTTACGGATTTTAGCGCGTTCTTCTCCGCCTTGATATAAGAATTTTTCTTCCTCGGTTTCGGGAAAAATTTGTGGAACTTTAACTAAATTTCCATCTTGATCCAAGGCAACAAAAGTTAAAAAGGCAGTTGCTGCGATTTTCTCTTCACCCGTTTTTAAGTTTTCTGCAGTTACTTTAACGAATACTTCAAACGATGAGGTACCAGTCCAAGTTACATAACTTTCGAATGCAACCGAATCTTTCATCGTGATCGGGTGAAGAAAGTCAACTGAATCAGTTGAAGCAGTTACGATTGAAGATCGGCAGAATTTCATTGCTGAAATACTTCCGATAATATCTAAGTCATTCATTAATTTTCCACCAAATAAAGTGTTATGACTATTTACATCATTGGGAAGAACTAAATTTGTTCTAATGACTCTTGTTTCATTACAAGTTACCATGTGATTTCTCCATTCTTTAATATCTATAAATTGTACACTATTTAATAAAGAAATTAGCATACTTAAATAAAAAAATTATATGAACAAACTTTTCATTGAAGGATATTTATGTATAAGGAATTCTTGTAGTTGTTTTTAAACATCCCGTACTAAAAATTTATATTTGTCAATGAAATTTGTAGGAAATAGCGCAAATTTAAATAAGTTTATTTCAGTCGTTTACATTGACTTTTACTTCTTAAGTCGGTATATTTATATCTTGTTGAGACGGGATAAATACTACATATGGGTGTTAAAAAGAAAGAGAACACCTATATATCGATATATGGTAAAATCGATATAATCTTTTGCGAGGAGGAACAGGTGATGATAAATACAATAATTGATGCTGAATTACCTGCGAATATACAGAAATTAAATCAAGACATAATGCATTTTCCAATGATTACACCTATTAATCCAAAGATGCATAAAACAACATTTAAAGGTGTATCTAGAACGGTTATGTTAGATCGATACGCATTTAAAGATATTAAGCTTGTTACATTAGGTGTAGGTGACCTAGTTGTACTAACATATAAGGATGATCCAAAGTTTCCTCGTCGTGGTTATGGTGAAGTAATTGCTATTGACAATAGTCAGGAAGAAGTAACTGTTCAATTAGATTCTCAGTTTGAAGACGGAGCACTCATTACAGTTGCATTTAATAAAGTAGACAAACCACTTGAAATCTTCTACGAACAAATTGCAGACCGTGTTGCACGTGGGCTTGCATCTGCAGAAACTCCAGAAAAATTCTCCGAAGTAAAAGAGATGTTTTATGAAATTTTAGCTAACAAAACTTTTGTACCAGCGGGACGTGTTTTGGCTGGTGCCGGTACAGGAGCTTCAACAACATTCTTTAACTGTTATGTAATGCCTCATATTCACGATTCTCGTGATGGGATTGGTGAACACCGTAAGAAGGTAATGGAAATTATGTCACGTGGTGGTGGCGTTGGAACAAACGGATCAACTTTACGTCCTCGCGATGCAATTGTTTATAGTGTGAATGGACGCTCAAGTGGATCAGTTTCTTGGTTACATGATTTATCTGAATTGACAAATTTAGTTATTCAAGGTGGTTCAAGACGTGGTGCGCAAATGATTATGATGAACGTCAACCATCCTGATATTGTAGAGTTCATCGTATCAAAGAACCAAAATCCAAAGGTTTTACGCTATATTGCGCAAACAACAAAATCGAAATTAATTCGTGAAGAAGTAGAGCGTAAATTAAAGTTCGAACCAATTAGTGCAACTGAAAAAGCAGCTTATGAAGCTTTAATTCATATTGCAACAATTGAAGGGAAATTAAATACACCTGAAATAGAACAGGCAAAAGAACTGCTTAATGACGGTGGTAAGTATTCAGTTCACAACCCTGAGTTTTTAACTGGTGCAAATATATCTGTGTGTTTAACTGATGATTTTATGGAAGCAGTTGAAAATGATGGAGAATACAAGCTTCAATTCCCTGATTTAGAAAACTATGACGATGAAATGCGTTTAATTTATGATCAAGAATGGCAGGAATGTGGAGATGTACGTGAATGGGCTGCACGTGGATATGGTGTACGAACTTACCACACAATAAAAGCAAAAGAACTTTGGGATTTAATCAATGTTTGTGCAACTTATTCTGCTGAACCAGGCATCTTCTTCTTAGATAATGCAAACAAAATGACAAACGCTGTATCTTATGGTCAAAAAGTAGTTGCAACAAACCCTTGTGGAGAGCAACCACTTGCGCCATTCTCTGTTTGTAATTTAGCAGCTGTTAACTTAGCCGAAATGACGGAAAATGGTAAAGTTAACTGGGAAAAATTAAAGCGAACTGTTCAAATCGGAACGCGAATGCAAGATAACGTAATCGATGCAACGCCGTATTTCCTAGAAGAGAATACGAAGCAAGCAAAAGGTGAACGTCGTATCGGATTAGGTGTGATGGGGTTACATGATTTACTAATCCGTTGTGGGCTAGTATATGGATCGGAAGCTGGCAACAAACTAGTTGATCAAATTTTTGAAGTGATTGCAACTACTGCTTATAAAACTTCAATTGAATTAGCGGAAGAAAAGGGAGAATTCCCATTCTTATCGACTTTTGAAGATGGACGCGAACGATTTATTAACTCGGGATATATGAAGAAAATGCCTGAAGAAATTCGTGAAGCTGTTTTAGAAAGTGGCATTCGTAATTCACACTTATTAACAATTGCTCCTACAGGAAGCACAGGAACGATGATGAATGTCAGCACTGGACTTGAGCCTTATTTTAACTTCGTATACTTCCGTTCAGGACGTTTAGGTAAATTCATTCCAGTTGTAGCTGATATCGCACTAGAATGGTTAGAAGCAAATGGATATGAAGTAACTGAAGAAAATGTTTATGAGATGATTGAACATCTTCCTGAACAATTTGTCGGAACAATGGACCTTTCTCCAGAGGCGCATGCTGATGTACAATGTATTATCCAAAGATGGATTGATTCTTCAATTAGTAAAACAGTTAATGCTCCTAAAGGTTATTCTGTTGAACAAGTAGCAAAAGTGTATGAAAGATTACACAAAGGTGGAGCAAAAGGCGGAACTGTTTATGTAGATGGTTCACGTGACGCCCAAGTATTATCGCTTACGAATGAAGAAAATGATTTTACAAATGTAGAACTAGAAACAATTGAAAATAGAAATGATGCAACGACAAACGATACTGATGAAACTGCTCAAGTTAAAACAGGTAACGTAGGTGTAGAAAACGGAGACACTTGTCCAATCTGCCTAGCTGGTACTGTAGTTGAACATGGTGGTTGTAATACTTGTGATAATTGCCAAGTACAGTTGAAGTGTGGAATATAAAAGTAAGTGAAGAAATACCTCTTTAGATGTGAAGATCTAAAGGGGTATTTTTTTATGACTTTAAGAATTTTGAAAAAGTTGCCTTATTCCAAAATGGACCATATTCTTGAAGAATAAGAGGAAATAATAGAAAATAATACAGAGTCTAAAGTTTATTGGAGAACTAAAGCTAGTATATTTAATAGGATAATCATCCACTGGATGTAACGATAAATAGGAGGAGAATAAGATGAAGCCTATATCTATTTTAATAGCGGATGATGAACAGGAGATTGCTGATCTGATCGCCTTACATTTAGAAAAAGAAGGGTATCAAGTTATTAAAGTTTCGGATGGACAAGAGGCTGTTCATGTCGTCGAGACCGGGTCAATTGATTTGTTGATATTGGATATAATGATGCCAAAAATGGATGGATATGAAGTAACTCGGCTCATTCGCGAGCGGCATAATATGCCAATAATTTTTTTGAGTGCTAAAACATCTGATTTCGATAAAGTACAAGGACTAGTTATTGGAGCAGACGATTATATAACGAAACCATTTACCCCCATTGAATTGGTTGCACGTGTGAATGCTCAATTGCGGCGCTTTATGAAGTTAAACCAACCGAAAGTAGATGATCATAAAGTTCTCTTGGAATTTGGTGAAATAATGATTTCTCCTGATCAACGGACAGTTTTGCATTATGGTGAAAACATCGAGCTAACACCGAAAGAGTTTGATATTTTGTATTTATTAGCCAGTCATCCAAAGAAAGTTTTTAGTGTAGAAAATATTTTTCAGCAGGTTTGGGGTGATGCATACTTTGAAGGTGGTAATACGGTAATGGTACATATTCGCACCTTGCGGAAAAAACTCGGCGAAGATAAGCGAAAAAATAAGCTAATCAAAACGGTTTGGGGAGTGGGGTATTCATTTAATGGATAAAATAATACGCAGTTTTCGCTCCAAAATCATCGTATTATTTGCTTTAAGTATGACTCTGGCTGGTATTATAACTTACATAATTTTTAAAGGATTACAGCTTTATTATCACACGATGGTTCGTTATGGTGATCCCTTGGCCCAGCTTCGTCGATTCATACAGAGTATCGGAGACGTTAACTTCTTTCTATTTCTATTTATCCCACTTTCGATATTGTTTTTCTATTTACTCACTAAGCCCTATTCAACTTATTTTAATGAAATATCAAACGGAATTCATAATCTTGCACGTGGCAACTTTCAACATCGGGTTTCGATCCAGTCAAATGATGAGTTCGAAGATATTGCTCAAGCAATTAATCTAGCAAGTGAAAAATTAGAAGAGGCAGTACAAAGAGGCGATTTTTCAGAAAACAGTAAAGAACAATTAGTTGTAAATTTGGCACATGATTTGCGTACTCCACTAACTTCTGTGTTAGGTTATTTAGATTTAATCCTTAAGGATGAGAAGCTAACTAAGGAACAAGTCAAACATTTTTTAACCATTGCCTTTACTAAATCTCAGCGTTTAGAAAAACTGATTGATGAGTTATTCGAAATAACTAGAATGAACTATGGCATGTTACCTCTTGTAAAAAGGCAAATTAATTTAAGTGATTTACTTTTTCAACTAAAAGAAGAATTGTACCCTGTCTTCGAGAAAAATAATTTGAGCGCTCGAATGAATCTTTTGCCCAATTTACCTATTTTGGGTGATGGAGAGATGTTAGCTCGTGTGTTTGAGAATCTTTTAACCAACGCAAATCGATATGGATATGATGGTCAGTTTGTAGATATTAACGGGTTTGTTGATGGGCAAGAAGTGATTGTTCAGGTTGTTAATTATGGGGATTGTATTCCTCCGGAGGAACTTCCATATCTTTTTGATATGTTTTATACCGGTGACAAAGCACGAACTCTTCAAGAAGATAGCACAGGTCTTGGTTTATTCATTGCAAAGAATATTGTGGAGCAACATAATGGAACAATTACGGCCGAAAGTAGTATAATCCGGACTGTATTTGAAGTTCGATTACCGCAGGAAACTATCCCAATTGCCCAAGTTTAAATGTTTCATAAAGAATTTAAGAAAAATTTAAAGTTTACCCCACTTTTTATTTAAAAAGTTTTTCCTATTCTAGAATTAATCAGTATTAGGAGGAACGTGAAAATGAAGAAGTGGGGATTTTTAGTTGCTTTAGTAATTTGCCTGATTTTTACATTCGTTAATAAAGAAACGTCGCTTCAAGATCAAGTAGAGATTCAAACATATAAAAAAATTAACAATGCACAGTTAGATAACAGTGAGATTTCAGAAAATTTCCAAACGAAGGCCATTACAAAAGAACAGGTCTATAAAGGAAACTTAGTCTTAATAAACAAAAAATATCCTGTGCACAAGGAAAGTATAAAATCAGATGTTGTAAACTTATTCACTCACAAAGAATTGAAAAAGGGATACGAATTGCTTGATACGAAAATTGAATTGTCAGAGGATGTTGCCCGTAAATTTTCGAAGATGATCGTTGATGCTAGAAAAGAAGGAGTTCGTCATTTTACAATTAATAGTGGCTTTCGAGACTTTGATGAGCAAAATGCACTTTATCAAGAAATGGGATCAGACTATGCCTTGCCTGCAGGCCGTAGTGAACATAATTTGGGTTTATCACTTGATGTAGGATCTACCAAAATGAAAATGAATGAGGCACTTGAAGGTAAGTGGCTAGAAAATAATGCTTGGAAATATGGCTTTATCATACGCTATCCAAAGGATAAAACGGCAATTACAGGCATTCAATATGAACCTTGGCATATTCGCTACGTTGGATTGCCGCATAGTGTGATTATGGAGGAAAAGAATTTTACTTTAGAAGAGTATTTGGATTTCTTAAAAAAACAAAAGTCTATTTCTACTAATATTAATGGCGAAAAATACGAAATATCTTATTACCCTGTTACTAAAAATACGACCATTCATGTGCCTACCAATCTTCGTTATGAAATATCAGGCAACAATATGGATGGTGTGATTGTGACGGTTAACAGCTCAACAAATACTAAGGAGGATAGCTTAGCAGAATGAAAATAATCAAATTAATGAACAAAATTTTTGTTTCAGCACTATTTGTCTTTTATATGTATGCATTAATTAAAGTCATTCTATTTAAATTCCGCTGGAGAGATCTATCCTTTCTTTTGTATCAACTTCGGAATAATCTCGGGAATCCTGCTAATCTCATAAACGAATTGAAAATGGGAAATCTTGTCCCATTTAAAACGATATTCATTAATATTCAGAGTCTATCATCTTGGCCTGATTTTAGTAATTTAGTTGGGAATATCGTAGCATTCATCCCATTTGGAATGTTTCTTGTTCTATTATCTAAAAATAGAGGGATGTCATTCATAAGCGTATTAGTTAGTTCTTTGAGTTTTAGTTTATGCATAGAAAGCTTACAGGTTGTTTTTTCTCTAGGGATTTTTGATGTGGATGATCTAATTCTAAATACCTCTGGAGGATTGCTTGGCTATTGTGTTATCAAGCTTTGTGATAAGGTTTATACTAAACTTATCATAAATACATCAAGTAGTGTCCAGGATAGAGAAATTGTTGATAAACAGGAATTTTAAAATTGAAAAAGTTTGAACCGGACGACTACACGGGATACGATACTAGTAACGGCTGCTGTAGAGTAGTCGTTATTTTTGTTAAATGAACTAAATGAAGATATGCCTTTTTCATTCAATGTTAGAATATATTGAAGTTGTGGGTAGACACTAACCAGAGGAATGGATTGTGAAAATAAAATCATAGTAAATCTATGGTTTTTTTGTTATATGTAGAGAGTAAATAAAAAAAAAGAAAAAAGTGGAAAAGGGGGATAAGATGACTCAGAGAAATGTAAAAAATGATGCAGGATGGAATTTTGATAATAGTTATTCAAAATTACCGGAATTCTTTTTTGCTACTCAAGACTTAAATCCGGTAAGTTCACCGAAATTGGTTGTTCTAAATAAACCAGTGGCCTTATCACTTGGTCTAGATGTTCAATCACTTCAAAGCGAAGAAAGTGTAAATGTTTTTGCCGGGAATCAAGTGCCAGAGGGTGGATTGCCACTTGCCCAAGCATATGCAGGGCATCAGTTTGCACACTTTAATATGCTAGGGGATGGAAGAGCATTATTACTAGGTGAACAGATCACTCCAAAAAACGAGCGATTTGATGTACAACTTAAAGGTTCAGGTAGAACACCTTATTCACGAGGTGGAGATGGTCGTGCAGCACTTGGCCCGATGCTTCGCGAATACATTATTAGTGAGGCGATGCATGCACTAAAGATACCAACAACACGAAGTCTTGCTGTTGTAACGACAGGTGAACAAATCCAGCGTGAAACTCGATTACCTGGGGCAGTTATGACCCGAATTGCTGCTAGTCATATTCGTGTTGGTACGTTTCAGTATGTTTCAAGATGGGGTAGTGTGAATGAACTTCAAGAACTTGCTGATTATACAATCAAAAGGCATTATTCGGAAATTGACCTAAATGATCCAAATCGATATCTTTCATTACTCCAAGGGGTCATTAAGCGCCAAGCTTCCCTAATTATCAAATGGCAATTAGTTGGTTTTATACATGGTGTAATGAACACTGACAATATGACAATAAGTGGTGAAACAATTGACTATGGTCCATGTGCATTCATGGATGCGTACGATCCAGCAACTGTATTTAGCTCAATTGATCTCCGCGGTCGTTATGCATATGGAAATCAACCAAAAATGGCTGGCTGGAATCTTGCCCGATTTGCTGAAACATTATTACCTTTATTGCATGATGATCAGGAAAAAGCTTTAGAAATAGCTCAGAATGCAATTTCAGAATACCCTATTATTTATGTTGATAATTGGATTACAGGCATGAGGAAAAAATTAGGAATATTTAATGAAGAAGAACAGGATAAGTCATTAATTGATGAGTTACTTGAAATAATGGAAAAGTATAAAGCAGACTATACGAATACATTTAGAGCATTATCATATGGTAATCAAGATGAACTACCATTGTTTACTTCATCTGAATATAAACAATGGGAGAAGCTGTGGCAGGAGAGGTTGAGTAGACAATCAGAATCAAAAGAAGCTTCTCTTCAATTAATGCGAGACAACAATCCGACCGTAATCCCAAGAAATCATCGCGTAGAAGAAGCTTTAGAAGCAGCGGTAGAGAACGGAGATTATACCGTGATGGAGAAATTGCTTAAAGCACTTTCTAATCCTTTTATTGAATCGATAGAACAGATAAATTATTGTACACTACCTCCTGATCCGGATCGTCCTTATCAGACTTTCTGTGGTACATGATTGTATTCTTATATTTTTTATAGTACAAATACTACCTTTTTCTAGGGTAGTATTTATTTTTAAGTAAAACGAGGAACATATTTTTAGTGAATCTGAGCATACACTTTGAATAAATCTTAAAAATTTACTATATTAGAAAAAGTAAATTAAAAGTTTTCTAAAATTAATTTAAGAGGGGAACTTTCCCTCTTTTTATATTTAGGCCAGTAGAAAGAAGTGGGGAAGTTGAAGAAGCAACAAATTTATATCATTTTATTTTGTATTATGGTGGTATGGGGATTTAATGTAATTGCAACAAAAGTTCTAGTAGAGAACTTTATGCCAGTTACGATGACAGCTATCCGTGTTTTCACTGCTGGAGTAAGTGTTTTTATTATTTTATTTTTAATAAAAAAAGTTCGTTTGCTTACTAAGAGAGAGTTCGGGTATGTATTTTTTGCGATGCTATTGAATGTAGTTGCACATCATTATTTTTTATCTATCGGTCTATCTCAAACTTCAGCATCAAACGGGGGCCTAATTCTTGGAATGGGGCCGCTTTTAACAGCCTTATTGTCGGTTTTCTTTTTAGGAAGTGTAATGAACTTTGTAAGAATTTTAGGCGTTTTATTTGGTTTTGCAGGTGTTGCTTTTATTGTTTTCCAGAGCGGTGGAGGTTTTCATGGTGTTTCGCATGGAGATTTTTATGTGTTTTTAGCAATCTTAGCTCAAGCATCAAGCTTTGTTTTAATAAAAAAAGTTTCGAAAACATTAGATCCAAGATTAATGACTGGATATATGCTAGTAATGGGTTCGATTATTTTATTCGGAATTAGCCAAATACTTGAACCAGGTGGAATGGCTAGTATGGTGCATCATTCAGTAGGGATTTGGGCGGTATTTTTTGCATCAGCAGTTGTTGCAACAGCTATGGGGCATATGCTATATAATTTTGCTCTTGGAAAGGTTGGCACAACAGAGGCGGCTATATTTTTAAATTTAAATCCATTCTTTTCACTTATTGGTGCGGTATTATTTTTAGGTGAAAAAATTGTTTTAACTCAAGTAGTCGGATTTATTTTAATTTTAATAGGTGTGTTGTTTGGTTCAGGAGTATATGAAGATGTAACTCGCAAATTTAAAAGGGATAATCAAATCCAATTCTAATTTCAATATAGTAAATGTTTCAAAAGACAATTTACCGATAAGGTGATTGTCTTTTTTTTATCTTAAGAAATCATTACTAATTCATCATTTTATGAAAAAAAACTGCTTTTTTAGGGCATATTATTAAGTATTCAAGCTATTAGGAAGGACTCATCAAAGATGACAATCGATCCAAGAACTCATTCATTAAATGCAGAAACAATTGAGAATGAATTAGAAATACCTAGTTGGTTTATAAAATTAAACAAGTTTAAATCTAATTTAAATAATTTGGACATAGAGTCTCAGTTTTATGAACAATTCTTAACCTTATTAATTAATGAAGAAACAGCGTTAGAGTTGCATTATAAAAATATAAAGTATATTGAAAAGCTAGAGAATGAAATTCAAATAATGGAAGAACGGTATCGAAAAGTAATGCACTCAAAGCTTGGCAGATTAATTCAGTTTTATTGGAAAGCTAAAAGATGGCTTTTTAGAAAGATAAGAGGTTGGTGAGTAGGTTTTGAACAAGTTTGAAATTCAGCAAAGACTAGAAGAAATTGAAAGAATAAAGATCGAAATTTACCAACGAATGAATAAGGAAATCCCGGAAGACTTAATATTTTCAAAATATCATTTTAAAAAATTAATAAACGGTATTAGTGTAATCATCCCAACATACAAAGGTGAAAAAGTGATAAAAAAATGTATTGAATCACTAAAAAATCAAACTTTATCACCAAAATATTTTGAAGTGATCTTTATTATCAATGGAGAAAAAGATCTAACCGAAGAGATATTGATCAATTTCATTAAGGAACATGATATTAATCATTTCAACATTCTTCATTCAGAAGAAGCTAGTGTTTCAGCTGCAAGAAATTTGGGAATTCAACAAGCATCAAAAAAATACATTACATTCTTGGATGACGATGATTATATTTCACCTAACTTTCTTGAAAAACTATTCAATCATGCTGATGAAGAATCTGTTGTCATTTCACAAGTTGTGGACGTAGATCTAGAAGGTAATAGTAATCCTAATAATCCTGTTAATTCCCAAATTAAAATAGCGTTAGATGCTAAAATTTATACTTATACTGATTTAAATAGTGTTTTAACAATGAATGCTTGTAAATTGATACCAACAAAGAAAGTAAAAACCCAACGCTACGAACTCGGATTAAAAAGTGGAGAAGATGTAGTGTTTTTTACTAAATTGTTTGCTTTACATCATTTTCATTTAAAGATTGTTCCATTAGAAGAGCAGGCAATTTATTATCGAGTTTTAAGAGATAATTCAGTTTCTAGACGTAAAAATTCATTTGAGTTTAATGTAAAAGAACGTTTGGAAGTCATGAAACATCTTGATGTTTTACTAGGAGAAACGAATAGTCCTACAATCCAACAATTCATTAAAGGAAAAATACATGCTCAATATGGCTTTATAGACAGGTATATTAACAATAGCAATGAATTGAGAGAAACAGTAATTGAAGAAGTAAATAAACACAGTTTCGTCTATTTCCCTTATTTTAAGCTATACAATGGAGAGACGCGTTCTTTAATTATTTCTTATTGTTTTCCACCATATGTTGATACAAGTGGTACAGTAATGGCTAAACGTATTATCGAAAATAATGAAGTGGTAGACGTAATTTATAATAATATGTCGAAGGTAAGGGAAACTGATTATCGACAAAATGCAATGGTGGATGGTTTTATAAATAATCGGATGGAAATATCATCTACTAGTAGCTTTAAACAGTGGAAATCAATGAAAGACTTTATTAAAAAATCCCTTAAGGAAATTAAATTGAAAGAAAAAAGAAATGGTACATACCATAAAATTTATAGCCGAGCACTATGGCCTGCTTCACACTTTTTAGCGTTTGAGTATAAATTAAAAAATCCAAAGGCAAAATGGGTTGCAGAATTCTCTGATCCGATCCTATTAGATATTCATGGAAATGAACGGAAGTCAGCAATTATTGATTTAGGGTTTTATAAAAAAGTAAATGCACTTTTAAAGAAAAAAAACTTCCCACTAGCATTAAATAACAATATGTTTTTTTGGTGTGAATATATTGCTTATGCATTTGCAGATGAAATTGTTTTTACAAATGAAAATCAATTGAAATATATGTCTGAAATGTTCCCATTGAAAGAAATGAAAGAAGTAATTTTAAATAAAGCTAGAATTTGTAATCAACCGACATTACCGAAGCAATATTATCACGTTAAAGCAAGTAAATATAGAATTGATGAAAACAAGGTAAACCTAGGGTACTTCGGAACGTTTTATCAAACGAGGAAATTAAATGAAATAATTGAGGGACTTAAATTAACGAAACCTGATTTAAGAGATAAAATTAAACTTCATGTATTCACTTCAGATCCAAAATCGCTTGCTAATGAACTATCGGGAGAAATAATTGAAAAACATGTAAAAGTAAATCCATACGTTAACTTTTTAGAGTTTTTAAATTTTACAACAAAATTCGATTGTCTAATTGTTAATGATGCATTTACGAAGGATTATAAAAATATTAATCCATACTTACCTTCTAAGTTGAGCGATTACAAAGGTAGTGGGAATAATATATGGGGAATTTTTGAAGAAGGCAGTGTTCTCAGTAGATTTGAAACAAAATACAAATCTGAAATTGGCGATATTGAAGGTGCTACTAAAGTGTTTGAATCATTAGTTACGGAGAAATTAATTCAACAATTCAACAAACTTGATGAAGCATTACCGAATGAGAAATTAATGTGAAAAAATAAACAAAGTTAATGATAATAATTTTGTAAAGGGTAGATTCTTCATGATTAAAAAGAGTTTTAATTTGCTAGGACCAATTCTAATCGGATTGGTCTGTAGCTATTTACTTGTTATTTGGTCTCATAATTATTTGTGGAAGAACAATGTAAATCTTTATCAGAATTGGATTATCACGGATTTTTTTAAGTGGAACTTTATGATTGTGTCAGTTGTTGTTTCAATACTAGTAATTGGACTTTCTGTACTAGGCTTTAATGTTTGGTGGATTTTAATTACGATTGTAGGATCAATTGGGGTTTTTTCATATGCATTATCAGAGAAAATAAAATATACTGGAGAGCCGTTTCATCCAAGTGATTTATTTTTCCTGCGTGACCCAATCGTCTTTTTACAATTTTCTAAGCTCCCATTTCTTCTTAAATGGGGAGGGCTAATTGGAATCATAACATTTCTTTTTTTAGGAACTTTCTTTGCCTATAAAAAATGGAGAAATGCTACTGCAAGGAAAAATAGTCTACGTTTTTTACTAATCGTATTACTTGGGGTCTTTTTTACATTTGGTTCAAAAGAAGGCTATGCTTATTTTGTAAAAAACTCAAATGTAAAATATATACCTTGGAATTACGAGACTAGTGTTGAAAGATATGGTATGTATCCAGCATTTTTAGTAACTTATGTAAATAGCAAACGTGAAGAACCTAAAGTATCTAATAAAGTAAAAAATGAGGTCATTAAAGAAATCAATTCTTTAAAACCACTTTCTAAACCTAAACAATTACCAGATATTTTAGTGATTCAAAGTGAGGCATACAGTATTCTAGATGACATGAAATTAAAATGGAACACTGATCCAAATGCACCTCTTCGCTCTATAAATGAAGGTATTCATGGAACTCTAATTAGTAATACATTTGGAGGACGGACGGCTAACGAGGAGTTTGAAGTATTAACTAGTCTAAAATTAAAACGTAAATTCGAAGATCGCACACCATACCAAGAAGGTAAAATGGGGAATAGACTTTCACCTAGTTTCATTCGAGATGTTAGAAACTTTGGTATGGATACAATAGCCCTTCATCCATTTAAAACATCATTTTTCAAACGAAAAGAAGTATATCCTAATATAGGATTTAATCAGTTCTTGTCAGAAGCAGATTTATCTTCTTGCCAAAAATTTGGTTCCTATTTATCAGACGAGTGTAGCTCGAAAAAAGCATTATCTCTAATTAATAAAAAAGGGAGTCAATTTGTATTTTTTGTGACAATGCAAAATCATTTTGATTGGCGTAAAGGTCATTTTCCTGAAGAAAACATGAGAGTTAGTGGAGTACCTATGGATGAGGAGTTAAAAGGAAAAGTGGAGAGTTATGCAAGTGGTATCTATAAAAGCGGCAATTCTCTTGTTTCAGTATGGCAAGAAATAAAAAAACGTAAGAATCCAACCATCGTCCTTTTTTATGGTGATCATCGTCCAACATTTGGTGATAAAAAGGCAACATACGAGCATTGGGGAGCACCAGTGGAGAAGAGTGAAGGAGAAGATTGGTATAATGAAACACCGATGTGGATTTGGAGTAATGACAAAAGTACAATGGACAAGATTAGAAACTATTCGAAGCCATTTTTAGAAAAAGGAAATCTTAAATTAGAATCCTACGAAATTGCCCCCCTTCTAATGAAAGTTCTAACAAACGGTCAGATTGAACATTCATGGTATGATTGGGTACTTGAAAATCATTCAAATGATATTTGGGATTGGGTAATCTATGATCGAGTATATGGTGATGGTATAACCTTTAATAAAAAGTAAAAATGGGGCCAAAAGGTCCCTTTTTTATTGGGTAAAAAACTGACTTGTTTTTAGACTTCGGAAAGAAATCATATTGCATTTTCAAAAGTATTTACATAAATTGGTGGTTCTTGAAAAAAATACAAAAAGAGATAATTATACTTTAGGAGGTTTGAGATGAGGAAACTAGTTTTCTTAAAAGGTCCTTTAATATTACTAATCGTATTTTTTAGTTTCTTTTGTAATGTTCAACTTAATAGCGTAAATGCGTTTACAAGCCAAGTCCTTCAAATGGGTGCTACAGGAGAAGATGTTATTGAATTACAGTCTCGTTTAAAATACAACGGTTATTACACTAGCAAGGTCGATGGGGTATTTGGATACAACACATATTGGGCGGTTAGGAATTTCCAAAATAATTTCGGAATGCCTGTCGATGGAATTGTTGGAGCTAAGACAAAAGCGATGCTCGTAAAAGCTACAAAATATGAAAAAGGTGAAAATGCAGGTGCTGGATCAAATGTTCCGAATGGTTATTCGCAAAATGATATTCAGCTAATGGCTAATGCAGTTTATGGTGAATCACGTGGTGAACCATATATCGGACAAGTAGCAGTTGCTGCAGTAATTCTGAATCGCGTTAGCAATCCATCGTTTCCAAACACAGTGTCAGGTGTTATTTTTGAGCCGGGTGCATTTACGGCAGTGTCTGACGGACAAATTTATTTAACTCCAAATGAGACGGCCAAAAAAGCTGTTTTAGACGCTGTAAATGGTTGGGATCCTAGTGAAAGTGCACTTTATTATTTTAATCCAGACACAGCGACAAGTGCTTGGATTTGGAGCAGACCACAAATCAAACAAATTGGTAGACATATATTTTGCCGATAAGAAAGGAGTGTTTTAAGTGATTAAGGAAGCTGCAATAGGCGTGTTAGCAATTGGACTTATCGGAACATCATACTGGGGTTATACAGAGCATAAGGCTAAAAATGAAATAAATATCCAGGCAGAAAACAACTATCAACGGGCATTTCATGAACTATCTTATGAATTAGATTTATTACATGATAAAATTGGCGATACTTTAGCAATGAAATCAAAGTCATCCCTCTCTCCAGCACTAGTCGAAGTATGGGGACTAACTTCTCAAGCTAGATCAAACGTAGGGCAACTTCCTTTGAGACTATTACCAGTTAATAAAACGGAGGAATTTCTAACAAATATTGGCGATTTTAGTTATCGAACTGCAGTAAGAGATTTAGATAAAGAACCTTTGACCCAAAATGAATACGCAACACTGCAAAAGTTATATGATAACTCTGCTGAAATTCAAGGTGAGATTAGGAAAGTTCAGCATATGGTATTTGAGAATAAATTACGTTGGATGGATGTAGAGCTTGCTTATGCAAAAGATCAAAATCCGAAAAATAATGTAATTATTGATGGATTTAAGACAGTGGAAAGGAATGTAATGACATATTCCGATGCAAATGCAGATCCTTCACTGACAAATTATAAAGTAAATCGTGCTAGCCTTTCGAATGTGAAAGGAGAAAAAATAACGACAGAGCAAGCGAAGGACATTGCGAAAAAGTTTCTTGAATTAAATAGTACAGCACAAATAAAAGTGGATCTTACAGGTGAAAAATTAGCAGATCGGTATTATAGCTTAGAAATTAGGGAACCAAAAACAAATAGCGAAATTTATATGGATATTACCGAAAAAGGAGGATATCCAGTTTGGGTGATTGATCGTCGAAATATTAAGGCGCAAAAAATCGATTTAAATCAGGCTTCTATTAATGGGCTTAAATTTTTAGTACGTAATAAATTCTCTAATATGGAGCTAACTGAAAGCTCACAATATGATACGATTGGTGTATTTACATATGTAACAAAGCAGGATGGTGTAAGAATCTATCCTGAATCTGTTACGATGAAAATTGCACTTGATGACGGAAGTATTGTAGGATTTTCATCAAGAAATTACTTAGCAGCATATACAAAACGAACGATTTCAAAGCCGAAAATATCGGTTGAAGAAGCGAGAAATAGTGTAAGTTCAAACTTAAAAATAATGGAAGAGCGCAAAGCGATCATTTTAAATAAATTGAATCAAGAAGTACTTTGCTATGAATTTGTAGGAACAAGAGGTAATGACACATATCAAATATTCGTAAATGCGGATACTGGTGTAGAAGAACAGATTAAAAAATTGAATGTCTTAGTCGAAAACTACGACTGAGGCTCATACTTTTTTAACGATGAGGACTTAAGTATGTAACTTAAGTCCTCTTACGCTGGTGAAAAAAAGCCTTATCAATTAAATTACCAAATTTTCGTAAAGGAGTAGAGTGATGTTGATTTCCACTGCAGGATGCTCGCTTTCCATGGGGCGAGATTCTTTCGCCTCCTCGGCGAGAGCCTGCGGGGTCTCAGCCTTCCCGCTTATCCCATAGGAGTCGAGCATCCCTTTTGTTCCAATCAACTTATTCATCAAAAAAAGTCTGCAATAAAATCCTAATTAAATATCCTTTACTAAGAGTATCCAACAGTTGTTTATTAATCAGTTTGTAGGTCAATTAATATCGAACATTAATTAATAAACTAATTAATTGAATTTGTTTTTTTAAAATTAGCTCATTCAATATTTTTAACTACTGAAAAAAATCTTACTAGTGTTATTAAAATCATAAAATTGCTCAAACATATTATAATTTAAAACCATTAAGTGATTACCCAATAAATGATAATTTCATCATTAATAATTGTTCATTTTATATTTAACACGATGAGGACTTAAGTATGGAACTTAAGTCCTCTATTTAATTTTAAGGATTTTCCTAATAATAATGAAGATAAAAAGGAAATGGTTTGAGTTAAACTCATTTCCTTTTTTACTAGATTTAAAAATGGAAGGAATTTCAAACTAGCATTTCAGTTCAAAATACATGGATTATTTATTACAAATGCGAGACTTTTTTCATGTAGTTTAAATGCAAATTCCTGTCAGTTTAGTCTGACAAGTTATCATACTTTAGGCTTGTACAAAGCTTTATTTTAAGCGACTTTAGGAGCAGGAATTTATAGCGTTCAATTAGTGGAAAAATATTTTTTATATTTGTCCTAATGTCCAAAATGGCGAATATATATTTCTTGAGATTAAAATTCTAGAGGGAGAGAGGTAAGGGGTAAATTCTGCTTGTTAGTAGAAGTTTAATTGTATTGTAAGCGTTTCCTTTAGAGAGAAAGGGGGATTAAATGAACATATTATTATGTTGTGCTGCCGGTATGTCTACAAGTTTATTAGTTACTAAAATGGAAGCTGCTGCAAAATCTGAAGGAATCGATGCAAGGATTTGGGCAGTGAGTGCTAATGATGTTAAAAATCATCTTGATCAAGCAGATGTATTACTTGTAGGTCCCCAAGTAAGGTATCTTCTCCCACAATTAAAAAAAGAAGGTTTACAAAAAGGAATACCAGTTGATGCCATCAATCCGGTTCATTACGGGATGTGTAAAGGAGCAGAGGTCCTGAAATTTGCAATCGATTTAATAGGTTCATAATTTCATTTAGGGGTGATTTGTGATGGCCAACTTTACTCAAATGTTAGAAGAGAAAGTAATGCCTATTGCTGGAAAAATTGCAGGTCAAAGACACTTGCAAGCATTACGTGATGGAATTATTTTAACACTGCCTCTTATTATTGTCGGTTCTATTTTCTTAATCTTAGGCTTCTTACCGTTTGATGGATATCCAGATTTTATGGCAAAAACATTCGGTGCCGCTTGGCAAACAAAGCTTCTTTATCCGGTAAGTGCTTCATTTGATATAATGGCGCTCATTGCAGGATTTGGTATCGCATATCGACTCGCTGAACATTATAAAGTAGATGCATTGAATGCTGGTGCGATCTCGATTGCCTCGTTCATTTTATCAACACCATACTTCACAATGTTTACACCAGATGGTGCAACTGCTGCTATTAAAGTAGGCGGAGTACTACCTATGGCGTTTTTAGGAAGTAAGGGTCTGTTTGTTGCTATTATAATCGCGTTGTTCTCAACTGAAATTTATAGATGGGTCATTCAAAGGAATTTTGTTATTAAGATGCCAGAGGGTGTACCACCTAGTGTAAGTAAATCATTCGTTGCATTATTTCCTGCATTTCTAGTTATTTTCTTAGTATGGATCATTCGTTTATTAATTGAACATACACACTATGAAACGCTGCACAATGTCGTTGGGGATCTATTACAAGATCCACTTAGTAGACTTGGTGGATCATTAGCTGGCGCGTTAATTGCCGTATTATTAATTCAATTATTATGGTCAGTTGGTTTACACGGTGCGGCAATAGTTGGTGGTGTAATGGGTCCAGTATGGTTAGCAGCAACTGATGCAAACCGTTTAGCTCTTCAAGCTCATCATGCAATGCCAAATGTCGTTACACAACAATTCTTTGATATCTTCATCTACATGGGTGGTTCTGGAGCAACAATTTGTTTTGCACTTATGATGCTATTATTTGCAAAGAGTCAGCATGCAAAACAACTAGGAAGGCTATCCATTGGACCTGGTATTTTCAATATTAATGAACCAATTACGTTCGGTGCGCCTGTAGTAATGAATCCATTGCTTTTAGTTCCATTTATTCTAACGCCATTAGTACTTGTTGTAACCACATATATAGGAATGAAAACGGGATTTGCTCCAAAAACACATGGTATTGCAATTCCTTGGACGACTCCACCAATTATCGGCGGTTGGCTAGCAACTGGAGGTAACTGGAGAGGCTCTGCAATGCAATTAATTAATCTTGTTATAGCGTTCTTAATTTACTTCCCATTCTTTAGAATGTGGGATAAACAAAACTTACAAACTGAACAAGGCTCACCAAAATAAGAAATGCATAATGTTTAAAGGTGCTTGCCCAGACTTTTGAGAAGCGCTCGCTTTCTTCGTTGCTTCGTCTGCCTGTGGTGCTGCTTCATTACCGTTAATGGTAACTCCGCTCCTCATCAGACTTAGCGCCTCGAAAGACAAGCGCTTTCAATAAGTCTCAGTACTCAGATTATTGATTCTTGGTAAAAACACATGAAGCTTGCCAATAGGCAGGCTCTTGGTATTGTTTTCTTACATTCTAATAAAGGGTGTGATTCTAGTGACAAAAGAAGAATTGTACAACCTTTCCTTTCAGTTAATCTTGCATAGTGGAAATGCGAGAAGTCTTTCAATGGAGGGAATCTATGCAGCAAAAGAAAAGAATTTTGAGCTAGCTTTTGAGAAGCTTGCAGAGGCAGATCGCGAGTTTAGTCAAGCACACCGCTATCAAACTCAATTGATTCAGGCAGAGGCTGGTGGACAAGATTTTGATACGCCAATTCTATTAATTCATGCACAAGATCATTTAATGACAGCAATGACGCTTAAAGATTTAGCAAGAGAGATTATTGAACTGCGGCAAGAAGTAAGCAACCAATAAGAGGAGGGTTTACATAGTATGAGTAAATCGATCAAAATTGCGACAATTGGTGGAGGATCAAGTTATACTCCAGAGCTAGTAGAAGGTTTTATTAAACGGTACGATGAGCTTCCATTACGAGAGCTATGGCTTGTAGATATTGAAGAAGGCAAAGAGAAATTAGAGATTGTTGGTCAATTAGCAAAACGAATGTTTCAAAAGGCAGGTCTTCCTGTAGAAGTTCATTTGACACTTGATCGAAAAGAGGCACTTAAAGATGCTGACTTTGTTACAACTCAATTTCGCGTTGGTTTGTTAGATGCGAGGGCAAAGGATGAAAGAATACCTTTAAAATATGGTGTACTTGGTCAAGAAACAAATGGACCAGGAGGATTATTTAAAGGTTTGCGAACAATTCCAGTCATTTTAGATATTGTAAAAGATATGAAGGATCTATGTCCAAATGCGTGGTTAGTTAATTTTACAAATCCTGCTGGTATGGTTACTGAGGCGGTACTTCGTTACACTGACCATCGAAAAGTAGTTGGTTTATGTAATGTCCCAATCGGAATGGAAATGGGAATTGCCAAATTATTAAAAGTTGAGCATTCTCGTGTACGGATTGATTTTGCTGGATTAAATCATATGGTTTATGGGTTAGATGTATTTGTTGACGGCGAAAGTGTAAAAGATCAAGTCATTGAATTATTAACGAATCCAGAAAACTCTAGTTTTGTTAAGAATATTCAAGGATATGGATGGGAACCTGAGTTTCTTCGTGCTTTAAACGCACTACCTTGTCCTTATCATAACTATTATTATAAAACGCGTGAAATGGTTGAAAAGGATATCAAAAATGCCGAAACTGTAGGAACTCGTGCTGAGGTTGTTAAAAAATTAGAGGATGATCTTTTTGAACTTTATAAAGATCCAAATTTATCAATCAAACCACCTCAGCTCGAAAAACGAGGCGGAGCTTATTATAGTGATGCAGCGGTTCGCTTAATTTCTTCTATTTATAATGATAAAGGTGATATTCAACCGGTTAATACGATGAATAATGGTTCGATTGCTAGTATTCCCAATGACTCAGCGGTAGAGGTAAGCTGTGTCATCACAAAGGATGGGCCAAAACCAATTGTAATGGGAGATCTACCGGTATCTGTAAGAGGGCTCGTTCAACAAATCAAATCATTTGAAAGAGTTGCTTGTGAAGCTGCGGTAACAGGTGACTATGACTTGGCCATTCTAGCATTAACGATTAACCCGTTAGTTGCATCAGATAAAGTTGCAAAGGAAATTGTTGATGAAATGCTAGAAGCACATAAAAAATTTTTACCTCAATTTTTTAAAGAGGTGAAAGTTAAATGATTAAATTAATTGTAAATGCAGACGATTTTGGTTATTCAAGGGGAATTAATTATGGAATAATTGATGCACATAAAAATGGAGTTGTTAACTCAGCTACGATGATGATGAATATGCCCGGCGTAAGTCATGCAGTAGAGTTAGCAAAAGAAAATCCAAGCCTTCAAGTAGGAATCCATCTTGTTTTAACTTGTGGAAAGCCACTTTTAGATGATGTTCCAACACTTGTTAATGGAAATGGTAACTTTAAAAGTAGACATGAATTCTTCGAAAATAAAAATATTTCACTAGATGAATTAGAAAGAGAATGGACTGCACAAATAGAAAAATTTTTAGAATCGGGACTAAAACCAACTCATTTTGATAGCCACCACCATGTGCATACCGTGCCTGAGTTTTTACCAGTCGTACAGAAATTAGCTCAAAAATATAATTTAAGTGCTAGACGCATTTCTGAAAATGCTTTACAAGGAATCGCTCCTTTTACGGATGTTTTTCTTCATGATTTCTACGGGGAAGGCGTGACAGATGACTATTTTGAAAAGATATTAACACGGGTTCAGGACGGTCAATCTGTTGAAGTCATGTGTCATCCTGGGTATCTTGATTACGAGATACTAAACAATTCTTCCTACGCTAAAGATCGAGTAAAAGAGACGCTGGTTTTATCTACTGTTAAACTACCAAAAGAGATTGATTTATTATAGATAATTATTTACTAGCATAGAGTCTGAATTCGACTCTATGTTTTTTTTGGTATATATATATAATTAGAGTTTTATAATCTTGGGAAAAAATGTAAGATGAAATAGGAGTAGTTTTACACTATAATGAATATTAATAATATTAAAATAATATTTAAGGAAAATACCTATGAAAATTGGAAAAATTATTAATTACCATCGAAAAAAACAACAGATGACACAAGAGCAACTATGTGATGGAATTTGTTCAATTTCTCATTTAAGTAAGATTGAGAACAACTCAAAAGAAGTTAATATCGAAACTTTAAACTTATTGTGTATGAAGTTAGGTATATCAGTTGAAGATGAAAAAAATAAAGTTAGTCATATAAAAATAAAACTACAGGAGTTCTATGACGCAATTGAACGACTGCATCATAAAAAAGCAAATACACTCTATCAAGACCTAACGGAATATAAGGAGTTTGTCCAGTATACGGAATTGCTTTATGTATATGAATTATACATGCTAAGGTATACTTTGTTTTTAAATCAGGTCGATTTGGCAGAGCAAATAATTGAAAAAATGGGTCAAAATACGAAGATGTTTTCTGAGTTTGAACTATTTGTTTGGAATGTATTAAATGCAATTTTTAATCATAAAAGGAATAATTTTATTAAATCCTTAGACTTACTAGAAGAAGTAAAAGATTTAAGGAAACTGTATCGAGATGACATAACGGAATATTATTATTTAAAATCCTTAATGCATTGTAGATTAGGACAATCTGCATTAGCAATCTATTTCGGTAATAAAGCCCTAGAAGTTTTCAAAAAAAGGAATAATATTATTAGAATGTTAGATGTGAAAACAATTTTATCAATTCATTTAACTGAAACAGGTGAATATGAAAGAGCAGAAAATTTATTAAAAGAAATACTAGATGATGCAGAATTAATACAAAACACAACAATTGAAGAAATGGCTTGGCATAATTTAGGTTTTTTATATGGTACTCAAAATTTTTCAGAAAAAGCGTTGGAGTGCTATTATAAATCACTTGCATTAATAGAGAAATATACTGAGAGTTATTACCTTACATTAGGAAATATTGCTACTCATTTGCTAAAGCTTCAAAAAAATGAACAAGTTGTGAATATGCTAGAACATGAACTAGAGTCATTCAAAGATACAACAAAATTAGAATATGTGAAATTACGAGTATTATATTTTGAAGCAAAAAACGAAGAGAAGGCATTAATCCGGTATTTAATGTCAGACGGCTTACCAATTATGGAGAAACGCGGTAATCGAATGAAGGTTTATGAATACAGTGAACGAATAGCCGAATATTACCAAAGAGAAGGCGACCCACTTTTAGCTAATAAGTATTTACAAATCAGTTTACATCAAATGAAGAAGACACATAATAAAGGAGTTCTCAGATGAAAAAGAAGATTAAACTTATCGCTCTTTCTCTAGTTATGACTGTGCTGGTGAGTGTAGGAATAAATACGATTCAAAGCCATCATTCGCCAAACAATGAAATTTACGCATTCAATAAGAAGGAAGATGATCCAAAACCTCCAGGAAGTTGATGGTGGTATAAACAAGCACAAGGTTAATTTATTTTCCTTGTGTTTTTTATTTGAATTAAGCCGAGTTCGTAAAGTGTTTGTGACAGATCTTTAACTAAAAATAAGGGATATCTCAAAAACATCGAGATATCCCTTGTTTATTTACAAACTTACTGGTTTACTAGTATCTTGTTGGTTACGCTGTTTTTTAGATTTTCTAAAATAAAGTAATTCATAAATAACAGGGATGACAATTAGTGTTAATAATGTTGAAACAGTTAATCCGCCAATTACGACAACTGCAAGGCTTTGGGATACAAGGCTACCGGTTTCGGCTTTTTTGAATAGTAATGGTAACATTGCACAAATTGTAGCTACAGCCGTCATAAGAATTGGTCGAATACGAGTTACTGCAGCATCGATAATTGCTTCACGTAGAATCATCTGTTTTTCTTTTTGTTTTACTCGATCTAGTAATACGATTGCGTTTGTCACGACAATTCCGATGAGCATCAGTGCTCCTAATAGTGCAGTTGGTTCAACTGAAATACGACTTATAATTAATCCAAGCACAGCTCCGATCGCCGCTAAAGGTAAAGAACATAGTATAGCAATAGGTGCACGGAATGTTTTAAATGTAATAATCATGATTAGGAAAACTAATCCGATAGAGACAAGCATGATCATATATAGATCTGAGAAATCTTGTGATTGTTGTGCAAGGGCACCACCAATGTATACATTTACACCATCAGCAATTTTCATGCCTTTTGATTTTTTATCTCCAAAAATAACTTTATTTAAATCTGCATTAATTTTTGAAAGCTTATCTGGCTTTACTTCGGCAGATATACTTAAATACGGATCGGCATCTTTATGATATAGATTAGTAGACTTTTCTTCGACTTTTAGTGTAGCTACTGATGATACTGGAATCATTCCAGCTTTAGTCATAATCGGTACTGATTTAATATCCTCAGGTGTTTTAGGTTCTAATATTGGTTCAAGATAAACATCAGTCGGTTGTTGATCAATCGTAACTGTTCCAAGTGGCGTTCGATTCAACATAACAAATAATTGTTGCGATAGTTGCTCAGCATTACCTTTTGAAGGGTCAATCTCTAATGAATAAACAGTTTTTTTATCTTCCTCATTTGTTGTTACCTTTTTAACCCCATCAATATTTTTGATTTTATTTTTAATTTCACTTGCGGTATTCTCTAAATCATTTAAATTATTTCCGACAACATCGATCGTAATTTGAGTTTTAGAACCTCCAAATAAACTAGATGCCATTGTACTTAATTCTGCATCCGCATAGTTAGATTTTTGCGTATTGATTTTCTTTACAACTTGATCAGTCAGTTTTTTATCATCTAATGTAATTAAATAGATTGCTTGGGTAGTAGAGCGGACATCTCCATATTTTGCAGCATCAGCTGTACTTCCTAATTGGGTGTAAACTCCTTTTATTCCTTTTTGTTCAAGAATATACTTTTCTAGTTTAAGAGTATTTTCTTTTACTTTTTCGACGGGTGTATCACTCGGATACGTTAAAGTTGTTTGAACAAAATCTGAAGAAGAATTATCTGTTGCACCTTTTGGCATAGCGAAGTAAGTACCAATTGAGCCGACAAATAATAAGAATGAAACGACTATAATTACCCATTTATGATTCAATGACCAAGTAAGAACTTTTTTATATCGTACTGAAGGATTATGAGCTTTTAATTTAGCCTTTTTAAGGAAGAATGCACTTAATAATGGAACGACGGTCAATGCAACAAACAATGAAGCTAATAAAGAGTAAGTAATGGTTAAGGCAAATGGAAGCATGAAATCTTTAAGTCCCGTGCTAATAATTCCTATTGGTAAAAATACAGCAACAGTCGTTAAAGTAGAGGCTGTAATTGCACTTCCGACTTCTTTCGTAGCATCAATAATCATTTGAACTGAAAATTTCTCTGATTGAGTTTTTCTAAAAATATTCTCAATAACGACAATACTATCATCAACTAATCGTCCAACTGCAACTGCTACTCCACCGAGTGTTAAAACATTCAGTGTAATGCCAGACTCTGCAAGTAAAAATAATGTTAAACATAGCGATAGCGGAATGGAAACTATGGTAATTAGTGTTGAACGTACATTTCTTAAGAATAACATGATGACAATCGTAGCAAATAATGCACCAAGTAAAACTTCCTTAATCATTGCATGTACAGAAGTTTTAACCATATCTGATGTTGCGACCATGACATCTGAATTCATATTTTTATATTTTTTATTTAAGTGTTTAGTAGCTTCTCTTACATCCTTTGTAATACTAACTGCATTAGAATTACTATCCTTCGTGACGATTAATAATAATCCGTCTTTTCCGTTGATTCTTGTTAGATTGTTAGCTGGCTTTTTTACTTCAACAGTTGCAATATCAGCTAATTTAACATGATCTGCGACCGTAAGATTCTTTACTTTGTCTATATTATCTAAATTCCCAACGACTTTAATATTACTAGTTTTATCATTTATAATACCTTCGCCAACTGAAACTGCAGAATTTTGGCCGCGAATAATACCCATGACAGTTTCTAGTGATACTTTATTCTGTGCTAGCTTCGCATTATCGATTTTTACAGAAACAAAAGATTTTTCTGTACCGTATGTTTGAACGTCAGCTACGCCTTTTATGTCTTTGAAATAGGGAATAACTTTTTTGTTTGCAAAATCAATATTATTCGGACTTAATCCATCCTCGAAAGTGATTGCAACATCTGCGATAGGGATCATGGAAGTGTTTAATTGAACAATTGTAGGTTTACTAACATTTTGAGGTAGTGTGACTTTATTTAAAGATTCTTGGACTTCTTGTTTAGCGTCCTTCATATTTGTTCCTGATTCATAATATACATCAATTTTTGAAAAACCATTGCTTGTGCTTGAATAAATATGACTTTTTCCCTTCACACCAGAGACAGCACTTTCAATCGGAGTAGTTACTTGATCCTCCATTGTTTTCGAATCAGTACCTTGGCCCATAACAATGACAGAAACAATTGGTTGATCTGCAGCAGGTAGGAATTCCATTGGAAGCTTTTTATAACTTAATACTCCAATTAATAAAATGAGAACGGATAAAAAGGTAATGGCGGCTTTATTATTAAAGGCCCATTTTGTAAACCACGACATTCATGTTTTCCTCCCTTATGGTAAAAATATCCAGTAACACACAAGTTGAATCGTAACACACTAATGTTGAAAATAAAATACATTTTATTTAGAATTTACAAAATATTTAAAAGCACAATTCGACATTTGAACAGGGAAACAGATAAATGAATTAGTACATACTTTATTAAAATATGAGACAATTTGTCTTTTATACTTGTTTAATGATATTCAGTATTACGATATTTTTGCTGGTCAGTTGGAAAATTCTGAAATAATAGCACACTTAAATCACATGTGGTAAGGTAATAACATCTAACGAACTAGATTAATCAATAGAATTCGAGGTGCAGTATTTTGATTAAACGTTTTTTTAGTTATTATCGCCCGCACAAAAAGCTATTCTATATAGACTTTTTCTGTGCAATATTAGTAGGATTAATGGAGCTTGGATTTCCATTAGCAGTATCTTGGTTTATTGATAAACTGCTGCCAGAAGGGAATTGGAGTAAAATAATCTCGATTAGTATCGGACTCTTAGTACTTTATTTAGTAAGTTCTGGTATGCAATTTGTTGTGAATTATTGGGGTCATAAACTTGGTATTAATATTGAGACTGATATGCGTCGTGAGTTATTTAATCATGTACAACGTCAATCTTTTCGTTTCTTTGATAATACGAAGACTGGTCATATAATGAGCCGTATTACAAATGATTTAATGGATATTGGTGAATTAGCGCACCATGGTCCAGAGGATTTATTTATTGCAATTATGACCTTCATCGGTGCGTTTTGGATTATGCTAGCAATTAATGTAAAGCTTGCATTAGTAGCAATCATAATTGTTCCATTTTTAGTTTGGTTGATTTCCTACTCAAACATGAAAATGAATAATTCATGGAGTAAAATGTATGGAAATATTGCGAATGTAAATTCGCAAGTTGAAGATAGTGTTTCAGGCGTAAGGGTAGTTCAATCTTTTACGAATGAACAATATGAAATGAAACGATTTAATAAAAATAACCATTACTTCCGTAAAACGAAACTAAAAGCTTATAAAGTTATGAGTGTGAATTTATTAGGAATCTATGTATCTACTCGATTAATGACACTTGTTATTCTAGTTTTTGGAGCCTGGTTAAGTTTTACGAAAATTTTATCGTATGGAGAATTAGTAGCGTTTATTTTATATTTAAACATTTTATTTAAACCGATCGATAAGATTAGTGCTTTACTTGAATTATATCCAAAGGGTATGGCGGGCTTTAAACGTTTTACTGAATTGATTGATAATGAGCCAGACATTGTAAATACTCCAGATGCAATTGAAGTAATTAATCTAAGAGGGGATATTAAGTTCAAAAATGTTTCTTTTGGTTACGAAAACAAACGTAGAATCTTAAATGATCTTTCCTTCTCTATTGAGGCCGGTAAAACAATTGCCTTTGTAGGTCCTTCAGGAGCTGGGAAAACAACAATTTGTTCATTAATTCCAAGATTTTATGATGTTTTAGACGGTGCAATCACAATTGATGGAATTGATATTCGAAACATGACGAAGGAATCATTGCGATCAAATATCGGAATCGTACAACAGGATGTCTTTTTATTTACAGGTACATTAAAAGAAAATATAGCTTACGGTAAGTTAAATGCAACCGATGAAGAAATAGAAGAATCAGCTAGAAAAGCCCACTTAACTGACTTAATTGCTTCATTACCTGATGGTTATGAAACTCAAATTGGAGAAAGAGGTTTAAAGCTTTCTGGAGGACAAAAACAACGATTAGCAATTGCTAGAATGTTTTTGAAAAATCCACCAATCCTAATATTAGATGAGGCTACCTCGGCATTAGATACAGAGACAGAAGCAATTATTCAAGAGGCATTGAATGATTTATCAAAAGATCGAACAACATTAGTTATTGCCCATCGATTAGGTACAATTAAAAAAGCAGATCGCATTTTAGTAATTACTGAAGAAGGAATTGCTGAAGATGGTACTCATACAGAATTACTATCACAGGAAGATGGGATTTTTGCTAGACTTCATGCTCATCAAATTTAACCTAAAAAACATTTTTTAAGAAGGTGTTTTGTATTGATTGAAAATTTTACTGGTAAGGCAGATCTATATTCGAAGTTTCGCCCAAGTTATCCGAATGAATATATCAATTATTTACTCTTGAGAAAATCATTTGAATGAGGGTAGCGTTATTGCAGACATTGGTTCAGGTACAGGTATTTTAACGAAGCTTTTACTTGAAAAAAAGTTAACTGTTTTAGCAATTGAACCAAATGATGATATGCGAGGGATCGCTGAAAAAAGTTTGAAGAATTACGATCAATATAAATCAATTAATGCAACAGCTGAAAATACTTCTTTAAAAAATAATAGTGTTGATTTAATAACAGTAGCGCAAGCATTTCATTGGTTTGATAAAGAAGAATTCCGGTTAGAATGTAAACGAATCTTAAAAGAGAATGCAAAAGTATCTCTAGTTTGGAATAGTAAGGATTTATTAAGTCCTATAATGACTGAATTGCAAGAGATTTGCAAAGAAACTTGTCCTAAGTTTAAAGGTTTTAGTGGTGGAATAGAAGATACGCCAGATGTTACTAACCAATTTTTTAAAAACGGGATTTATGAAACGATGGTTTATAGAAATGATTTGGAAATGGATTTAGAAGGATTTTTAGGTAGGAACTTATCTTCTTCATTTTCTCCGTTAAGTAGGGAAAAAGAATTTGAGCCATATGGAACTGCACTTACAAATTTATTTAATAAGTATAGTTTAAATGGGAAAATTATTTATCCTTATATTACTAAAAGTTATTTAGGTCTTGTTTAGATTTGGGAACGTAAGTAGAAAGAGCATCTTAATCGATGCTCTTTTATTATTGAAAAAATAATATTGTTTATTTTCCTACATTTACAATTTTAGTTCGGTTTACGTGTTGAAAGTCTAAATGTTATCCCTTAAAATCTGCTATATTCATTATTTTTTTATAGAAGTACTAAATCCCATCTTTCCTCAATTAACTCAGATCCAGTCCATTCAAAGTTAGGTTTCTCTTCAGTTAAAGTAAAATTATATTTTTTATAAAGATAACGTGCGGTCTCTAATGAACTTACAGTCCATAAAAATACATGTTCGAATTGGTTTTCCTTACAGAAGTTGAGTGCTGTTTCGATTAGCTTTTTACCGATACCGAATCCTTGGTATTTTTCATCTAATACAAACCATCTAAGCTGTGCTACTGACTCATTTGCTTTCGTAATAGCAATTGATCCGACGATTTCTCCATTTACTTCTGCGACCCAAAGTTCGCCTCCGTTAGAATTCAATAAAAATTCGCTTAACCCTTTCATTACATAATATTCAAATACACGACCAAATTGGTAGGTTGTACTATAAATCTTTCCATGAATATAAGCGACGTACCCAACATCGCCAGGCTTATATGGTCGAATTGATATTTCAGGAATAGATGCTTGATTTAATGAGAATATGGATTCAATTGTTTCCATTGATTTTACTAGCTCTTTGACTTCAGGAGTAGAAAAGCTTTGAATCATACTTTCTACGCCAATGTTCGCATCATTAACCAATTTATTGTAGATTTCGTTTCCTTTTGCAGTTAAATGAAGAGTATATTGACGTTTATCTTCAGGAGATTGGATTTTTGAAATGATGTTTTCGTCATCAAATCGTTGAATAATACGACTTAAATAACCGCGATCAATGCCGAGTTTTTCGATAATATCTGTGGCAGTACATCCGTTGTTTTCGTTGATTTCTGTAATGATTCTGGCTTCAGTTAATGGAAAAGGGTGATTATAGATTTCTTGATCAATTTTTCCCAATACATTGGCATAATGTCTGTTAAATTTGCGTATTTTTTCAACATGATTCATATTTTTCTCACCTTCAATATTCTGAAATTTTAGATTACTAATAATATAAAATAAAAAAGTTGACTAAGTCAACTAATTTGAAGCTAATAAAAATGTAAATGGAGAAAATTGTACTAGAATATTCAAAAATTTGGATAAGGAATTTATAAAAAAGGGAATATAATTAAAAAGTGGTTAAAAAAGTTAAAAGTAAATTAAATAGGGGGAAAACATGGAACTATCTTTGTTATTAGAGTACGGTTGGGTATTAATTATTCTAATTTTATTAGAAGGTTTATTATCGGCCGATAATGCACTAGTGCTTGCTGTTATGGCAAAACATTTACCAGAGGAACAACAAAAGAAAGCAATCAATATTGGTTTACTTTTAGCTTTTATTTTTCGAATCGGTGCCATTTTTATTATTTCATTTCTTTTTAATGTGTGGCAGGTTCAAGCAATCGGAGCAGCGTATTTAATTTTCATAGCATTAAAGCATTTATTTAAAAAGCATGATGATGATAAAGGTAAAAAAGAAAAAAGCTTTGGTATGACAGTTGCTCAAATATCATTAGCAGATATTGCATTTGCAATTGATTCTATTTTAGCAGCAGTAGCGCTAGTAATTGATCTACCTAATACAAAAATGGGTAATATAGGTGGCATGGACGGTGCTAAATTTATCGTCATTGTTATTGGAGCAATTGCAGGTTTAATCGTTATTCGCTTTGCGGCAGGTATTTTTGTTAAATTGCTGACAACACGTCCAAGTTTAGAAACAGCAGCTATGCTTTTAGTTGGATGGGTAGGGGTTAAACTACTAATGCATACTTTGGCACATCCTTCGCTACACATTATTTCACATCACTTCGTTGAAGGACCAATCTGGAATACGATTTTCTGGTCTGTCATGCTATTAATCGCTTTAGGTGGTTGGTTTCTCTCTAAAAAGAAATCAACAGATACTAACGTAGAATAAATGTTAATTAATAGAAAAAAATCGCTTAGGTTTATAGCACTAAGCGATTTTTTCGTTTTCACTACTTAACCAACATAATAAAATCATGCAGTTTATTTAGCGACATTATATTTTGATTACATACATGGCTATCCTTGCAAATGTAATTTCCTCTTTGGGTAAAAGTACCTTCAATTTTTCCTTTTGTTTTTGTCATGAATAATCCTAAATCACCGTATTTATTACATATTGTACAGTTGCCTCTTTTTTTCATAGGATTAAAAGTACCTTGTAAACCAATTAGTTTTTCATTTAAATAGGTGACAATAAACTTTGAATTAGAGCCTAAGTCATCCCATCCAATATATGTTGTCTCAATTAAATCAATATTTTGTAATAAAGGAAGCTTTAACTTTTTAGCTTTAGGAAAAAGCTTTTTGATGGATTGTTCTGATACTTCTTTAAAAGGAATTATATAAGGCTTTAATCGGTTCAGTAAAACATCTGCTTGATCAGAATTTTTAATTGTGCTAATTGGACTGAAGAGTAGATGTTGATCTTCAGATAGCTCAGGAAATAAACTTAGTATTTTATCATTAACTAGTGAATGTAAAGCATTTAAAACGGTTTTATCATTTACTGTAGAATGTCCATTTGTTAGGACTTGAAGTTGATGTCTAATAAAATTATATTGTTCTGTTCTAATAAAAGGTTTCATTTATATCACTCCTAATTTGAGAGGAAAGTTCGATTTATAACTTAATATCTTTAATTTACATCAAAAAATTGAAATTATATATGTTGAGTTTATGTAAGAAATAAAGTTGCCATAAAAAAACACTGATGAGGTTATCAGTGTTTTTTTTATTTATTTAGTATATACAATTTTTTTTATTGTTTCGATTGAGAGAAAATATTCTTTCGCTAATTGCTCAATTGATTGACCATTTTTAAATGCTTCTTTAATTGCTTTATTTCGATTATCAATTAGCTTTCTTGTACCTGAACGTGAGCCCCATTTTTTGTGAATTTTTTCAGATTTTGGAATATAAAGTGTTTCTCCCTGTACGTATTTTTGTATTTCCAATAATAACTTTTCAGGTAAAATAGCAGTTGCTTTTATATATGCCATCTTTGCCAGCCCCTTATTCTTAATTAGTAAATAAGGTGCAAAGCCGTTGAATCAGAACTGCTTACTTGGGCGATTAGTAAAACCTACCCATGCAAAGTATCGCCTTTCTAAATCTAGGCTTTGCATGGGATGTTGATTTATCTGACAAACTAACAGTACTTGTCATAATAGATCACCTCCTAAAGAAATCATGAAAACTTTTTATTTATTATAAATTATATCTGTTCATATTGCATTTGTTACTTTTGAATAATATGAAAAAGGAATAGAAAGCCTTTTTGTGGATTGTTCCTATTCCTTTTCATTATTTATTTAACTGAAATAATATGTGTTTAATAATCTCACTGGATGAACTTGATAGTCCATGTTCTCGCGAATAAATAGCCCATATATCCTGATAGATGTAATTCGTTTCATCAGTATATGTAATCGGTATTACCTTGAGTTCATCATTATGAAATGTTGGGTAGTTTTTTACCGTAAACTCATGAATAAAAGAAAAACCAGCACTTTCCTTTACAACGTTTAATAGTAGTCTAGGATTATTTGTCGTTAAGATAACATGATTAGTAATACATTTTGAAAACTTTTTTACTATCCCATTTTTTGTATTTTTTAATATTACTATTTTCTCATTATTTAAATCTGCAGGTGTTACATATTCATAATTGAATAATTTAGAATTCTTTCCAACTACTATACCTACTCTAGCTCTGCTGATTAACTTTTTACCCAATTTTGGATATTTATCTAATTCTTCTTTCTCTATTGGTAGGAAACCAACATCATAACGATCTGGATTAAAACTCTTTAGTAACTGTTCTTGAAGCATTTCCTCGACGTCAATTGAGATTTGAGGATTTTCTAAATTGAAGTTTGTTACTGCTTCTTGAAAAATATCAAAAAATGCTGTTGCTGCAACGATTTTTAACTGTTTTTCCTTTTTAATATTTAAGTTAAAAAGTTCCTCGTTTAATTGCTTAATATTCGATAATATATTTATTGCTTTCATTATTACAATATTTCCTTCAGGTGTAGGAGTAGTTCCTATCCTTGAACGGTTAAATATTGTTATATTTAATTCTCTTTCTAGTTGTGAAATAGATTGGCTTATAGCTGATGTAGAGATATATAACTTTTCGGCAGCTTTAGATATTGATTTTTCACTTGCTACATAAACAATATACTCTAATTGTTCGAAATTCATAGTAATCTCCTAATAATAAAAAATTCTAATACATGTAGTAATTTAAGAACATAAAAACTTAAAAGATAGTGGACATCGTTGGTTATATTTTAGTCATTTCATTGATTTTTGAGGAGCTAATAAAATTATAGTGTGGATACAGTATGAAGGAACACTTAAGATAAGAAAACAGTTTAATGATACACCTTTTTTACTGGAAAATCTTGTGCATAGTTAAATTTATATTATTAAAATAATTCTTGAATTTTGTAAGTAATCTCTTTTTACTAAAAAAACAATAAGTTGAAACGTTGCAAAGTAAAATATTTCCTTGGGAAAATTATAGTAATAAAAAATATCTGTACATAGATATCATAATATAAGACCGTAAGTTTTTGTATCTTTTATTTTAAGGATTTAGTTTAAATTTTAATAAGAATAATCTTTTATTTAAGAAGTGCTTAACTTTAATTTCAAAAATATTAAATTTATTTAATTAATTCAAATATGTACAATACAAATGTTGCTATAAAAAATTTGCAAATTGGAGGTGGCAGTAATGTTAGCAAAATTAGTTCCAAATCATCCAAGAAATAATAATACTGTTATTTTTGTTGAAAATTCGCTTTTTGTTGCGGGTATTCGTACAATATTAGAATTTAATAAAATAAATGCTATTAAAATTAATTTAGAAGATAGTTTTTCTTTTCAGGAAATAAGTAATTCAATTCTTATAACTCAAGTTTCGGGAGAGGAAATGGTAAAGTATGCAAGAAGTATTATGTTACATGATGATTCTACGAAAATTATTACCATTAAAAACTCTTTAGACTTTTATGAAATAGATCGTTTATTGAATGTAGGAGTAAAAGGTATTTGTTTAACAGATGTTGACGAGGCATATTTAGTGAATACTGTTAAGCTAGTACAGGGTGGACAATTCATGGTAGATAATCGCTATACAAATGAATTAATAAAAGAATACAAGTTTCTCAAGGATAATTCAATCCATTTTATGCCGCCCAATGATTCATATATAAAAGAGCTACTTACAAATAGAGAATACGAAATACTTCACCTTTTAGTAAAGGGATTTTCGAATATCCAAATTGGTAAGGAATTATTTATTTCGAATAAAACAGTCAAAAACCACGTCGCCAATATTTTGATGAAATTAGACGTTCCAGATCGCTTAAATGCAGTCATAAAAGTAATCAAAAATAACTGGATTTCAATAAAACAATAGTTTAGTTAAAGTAAAAGAGCACTCTATTTAACACATCATATTACGTGTTAAATAGAGTGCTTTATTTTTCATAAAATTAATTATTTAAGGATGAAGATTCTTCTAATTTTTTTAAGAAATACATTTCTTCTCTGTACATATGATCTGCCATTAAAGCCGAAAAGTTACTCAACATTTGGCTTGAGATATCTAATTCTTCAATTTCTTTTAGAAATATTTGAAATAGCTGAATTTCTAATTTTACGTCTTGATTCATTCTTTTTAATGCAGGAAATGTGCTTAGTTTTGTACGTAAATATCCGGTCAATTCTACTGCTTTTAGATAAAAGTGTTCAAAATGCTTTGTGAATTCATGACTTTTCTTTCTTAGCATTTTTTCTGTACCATCGAGATTCGTATAAATGGCATCTGCATGACCTGCCGCATCTAGCACCCATAATAAATGATGATGAAGTTCATTGAAGACAGGTGGGGTTTGATTTTGTTTTAAGTAGGATAGTACTAATAAATATTCTTCTAATTCATTAACCATATGATTTAAAAATGTAGGTGTTAAATAAATCGTAAAATTAGCGTCAGTAATATGTTTCGTTAGCAGTGAAAGTTTAAAATCACGTAGCGCTAAAGCACTTTTTTCTGCTTGAATTGTAATCTCGCTCATATTTTCATTGTTATTTACCCTAGTAAATAAATTATTAAAAATGACGTAAAATGATTGTGCAATCTTAATTTCTTCCTCTTGCTTAGACGGTAAAGCATCCAATATAAATTGAGAATGATCCCTTAAAACATGTAACCAAAACGAATGCTCAAAATTGGCAGTTTGTACAAAATCCGGCATATAATCCCCCCTGTTAATTCTACAAGGTAATTATATTAATGAATCTCTTAAAATATTAAATTAAAAGTAGGAAGTGTTGGAAAAGCTAGTGTAGTTCTTAGAGAATAGCTTTTTAATTTTGTGGCTATACCTTGAAATGATTGTGGATTGCTATTATTTCACTTAATGTCGTAATAATTTTTTTGGAATGGATGTTTGTTAGATCATGATGCTGCTTTCCTTATTCAACAAAATGGCAGATTAGTTGAATAAGAATATGGCCTTTTTTATTGAAGCAAGCAATTAGCAGCATAGGTGAATAAAAAGGTTTCTATCAATTATTGTGGAACATAATAATGTAAATGGAAATTAATACCATGAAGAAAACAACATGATTTGAAGGTATTAGATGGAGGTATGTAAGTGCATATTTTAATATATTTATTAGCAGCTTTGGTGATTTTTGCATTTGCTTTTATGATTTGGAAAAAGAAAATGCTATTTTTACTCATTGGTTTTAACGAAAAGTCGTTTTTGGGTGATAAAGAGAAGCTTGCCAAAAGAGTAGGAATAATCACTACAATTATTGGGCTTGGCACTTTTTTACTTCCCATCTTCATTTATATTTTTGGTCAAAATGCTATAAGTTTTTATGGGATTTTTGTTTTATTTTTTGTTGCATTAGCAACCTTTTTTTATACTATTCCTTACTTCTATTTAAAATAATAAGAAAGACCCTCCAGTTACGCAGCTGTGATGGAATAAAGAGATTTTTACACTCTGAATCATTAAAATTGTGGAATCATCTTGATGACTTTTGGAGTGTGAAAACTGAATACTTTGGTGGACCAAAGAAATAACCTAATTCAATTAACGCATGCAATAGTTGAACAACATGATCGGCTGTATAGTCGATTTTTTTATGGAACTAAATGGCAGGATAGTGCAATAAGGATTTTATAAAACTTATACTAAAAAATGGATAAACATGGTAATGTTTTATATATCAATTTGAAGATTTAAGTGTAAATGGAGATGTTCATTATGAAAATAAACAGTTATCTGATTCAACTAGCAATTACGATAATAATTATTTTTGGTGGTACTTTCATTATTCGCTATTTTAGAACGGGTGAACTTTTAGTAGACCAAATTATAGGTATTTCAATGGGCTTATTAATCTTAATTTTTTCATTAATTTGGAGAAGAACTAACAAACTATCATGAATTTCGTAGGTTCTATTTATGAAGAATAAAAGAGGTTCATTTATCTTTTTAATCGGCTTAGTAATGTTTATGTTTGGTATTTTCTTATCTACTCATTGGTCTGTAATTGGTATTCTAATAGGTATCTCGGGAGGCATAATAATGGGAAGTAGCACTTCCTTTTTGGTAACTAACAAAACTAAAATCTAATGCAACTAATGCGTGCTTTTGTTGAACAACATGATCGACTGTTTAGTCGGTTTTTTTTATGGAGCTAAATGGCAGTTTAGTTTAATAAGGATTAATTTTATAACTTTGTGAGTGTCTAGGGAAGGGTATATCATTTAAGGGCTAGAATTAACATATTATGGAAAAAGGGAAAAGGATTAGAGGAGAGGTATATGTTGATAGATTACGGATTATTAATTATCGGTATAGCACTTTTACTTGTGTCTTACCTAGTCGCTGTAAAAAAACAAACATGGTTGTTAGCTGGTTTTAATGAGAAAATGATTAAAAATAAGTCCCTGTTAGGTAAAGTAGTAGGTGGAGGTTTTTTTCTTCCTCTCAGCTTGTTAATAATTTTCAACAGTTTTATCGAATATCCTTATGAAGTAACGGTTCTTATAATAATAATGTTGATTTTATTAACAATGGTGTACTTATTTATCAATAGAAAATTACTCGATTAATACAACTAACGCAGTGCATTAGTCGAACAAGGAATTAATAAATACCTTTATAAATTTAAAATCATTAACTAAAGTATGATTCATATTACTTATTAAAGTTTATTCAAAATTGGAACGCCATATCACATTGCTAACATGATCTAGTCGATGTACTATGCAGTAAACAACGTTTAAGAATTAGCTAAAATAAAAAAACGCCTAAACAGGCGTTTACAAATTTTTACGATTTACATTAATTCCATCATAACTAAATAATACAGCTTTTCCATCCATTCTTGTCTCAATATGAGTCGTTCTTCCCCATAATTGGTATAAATATGGTAAAACTTTCTCTATATATTTAACGTCTAATTCAATCTCTTCAAATGAATGCTTTAAATACAATTCACCATTTTTTTGATAGTCCCCATCATTTACAGTTATATAAGGATATCCTCCATTCGTACGCATATTTACCAATTGATCACGTACATTCACCCAGCTTTTATCATTAATCTTATATTCTTTTCCTTGTTTTTTAAACAAGTACAAGTCTTTGTTCATCACAAATTCTTTTGATAAATAGTTTCTAATAAAACTAGTATCTGATTCAAGCTCACGTACTTCAAAAATTTTTTCAGTTCCAGAACCAACTTTCACCCCATTTTGTTTCATTTCTTCAGATGGATTGTTATATCTTTCTTCAATATCCTCAAACATTTTTAGTCCAAAATAGTAAGGGTTTATACTTGTTTTCGAGGGTTGTACTACACTTGCATTTAATTTTGCATATTCAATTGATTCACCTGATGTTAAATCTAACTCTCGCATAATACGTTGATGCCAAAGACTAGCCCATCCTTCATTCATAATTTTTGTTTCGAGCTGTGGCCAAAAATATAACATTTCCTCTCGTAACATTGTTAAAATGTCTCGTTGCCACTCTTCTAATTCGCGACTAAAATGTTGAATAAATAGTAAAAGATCCTTTTCAGGTTGTGGTGGGAATTTCTTTTTTCGAGGTTTTACAGGAGTAATATTTTCATTTTTATTATCCAAGTTCCATAAATCATCATATGGTCCTACTCGAGGAAGAGGGATGATCATATCATCTTCTAATTGCCACGATAATTTATTTCTTACAATAGAAGGGTCAATATGTTCTTGGATAGCTATAACTGCATTCAAAAATTCTTCTACTAACTTTTTTCCATATTTTTGTTCATATTGTTTAATTCTTTCAGCTGTTGCAGCCATGCTTTCGACCATATCTCGATTTGTATTGCTAAATCGCACATTATTTTTAAAGAAATCGCTATGAGCGAGTACATGGGCAACGATCAATTTGTTTTGAATCAGGCTATTGGTATCAAGTAAAAATGCATAACATGGGTTAGAATTAATCACTAATTCATAAATCTTACTTAATCCTAGATCATACTGCAACTTCATCTTATAGAATTTTTTTCCAAAGCTCCAATGTGAATATCTAGTTGGCATTCCGTACGCACCAAACGTGTAAATAATATCAGATGGGCATATTTCATACCTCATTGGAAAATATTCAAGCCCAAATCCTTTTGCAATTTCAGTAATTTCATCTATTGCATACTCTAATTCACGTAAATTATTTGAGTCCATTATTATTCCCCCTACTATGTGTATTGACAATGTATGATAATTTTTGACGATATATACTATGGAGTTTAAATTAATAATTTCTACATAAAATTTGTATTAGAATTAATTTTAATTAAAATACAATTTAATAAAGGGGTTCAATATGACTAAAATGAATTTACCGTATGGAGTAACAGGGGGATATTACATGCCTGGATAGGATCCTGAGCCACCCTCAATAAATAAGTTCGAATGAAACAATTATGTTTGGAAATCCAATTAAAGCTAACCTTTTAGTTGTTTCGAAGCGTTCATGTCTATCTTCTATCTCAATTGACTCACCCAACTATTTGGGGAGGACTCTTATATTTAGGAGTTATTTCAACAGCAGGCGGATTTCTACTTTGGAATCGTGGATTACAAATGCTTAATGCCTCAAGTGGAGGTTTATTTTTCTTCTTTCAACCTATTGTTGGTACATTATTAGGATGGTTAATACTAGGAGAGAAGATTAATATAACCTTTTGGATAGGATCTGTTTTAATTCTCTTAGGGGTCTTAATAGTTATTAAAGATAGACAAGAGGAACATACCTATTCTTTATCTCGAAAACAAACAAACAATTTTTAGGAGGCATTTTTATGGCAACCTTCGACGATTTTCAAAAATTAGATATGCGTGTTGGAGAAATAACTAGAGCTGAAGCGTTCCCTAAAGCAAGAAAACCAGCATATAAACTGTGGGTTGACTTTGGAGAAGAAATAGGGATTAAACAAAGTAGTGCTCAAATAACAGATTGTTATGGTTTAGATGAACTAGTTGGTAAACAAGTATTAGGAGTAATCAATTTTCCAACTATGAAAGTTGCTGACTTTAGTTCAGAGGTTTTAGTAATGGGCGTTTATTCAGACCAAGGTGTTGTTCTGATAGAACCTCAGCAAAAAGTAAAAAAAGGTGACCGTTTAGGATAATTAAAAAGAACACAAATGATATATTTCATTTGTGTTCTTTTTAATAAAAAAAAGACGCATTTGCAACTCGTGATCTTATGCAACTAACGCATGCATTAATTCAACAAAAAACAGAGGATGATCACCAGGTCATCTTCTATTTTATACTAAATAGTAGCTTAATTTATGAAGGAATATTGGTAAGACAGAAGGAATAATATTTAGTTACAAAATAAATAGATTCGAAGGGAAGTAAATTATTTAATGGTAAGTTATTTCATTCAATTATTTATATATCTAACTTTAATTATAGGAACTCCAATTTCTATTTGGTCTTTTTATAAAAAGAAGAAAAACAGTAAGCTAATATATATAAAGACTCGAAAAAAAAGAAAATTCGATAAATTAACCTTAAAGGAAAAATTTGGACTAGTAGCATCTTTAATTATTTTTTTTGGTAGTAGTATTGCTTCTATACCACTTATTCAAGATTTACCTGATGCATTATCTCATCATACAATAGTGTATCAAGGGAATTGTAAAATTAGTAAGTATAATGGAAGAGGAGGTGGAAGTTTAGACGCTAAATTTCTTAAGCATGATATAACATTCGAAAACAACCCTTATTATAAAGCTCAAAATGGAAATTATTATTGTAAAATTAAGTATCTTCCTAATTCAGAATCAGGAATTACATTAAAACTGTTCAAATCTAAGGGTGGAAAAGAAGTAGTAACAAAGTAAGGATTTAAATCAGTAGATGTTTCAAAATAGAAGACTATGCAATTTAAAAATAGCCTTAAGCTAATATAGTATAAAACAAAAAAAGTGAAAGCGTTGTTAAATCAATGCTTTTCACTTTTTTGCCTTTTATTTAGAAATAGTAGTATCGGTTAATAGTTTGAACACCGATCGGGCCATTAGTTTTACCCCAATTTTTATTGCGTCTTCATCGACCATAAATTTTGGGTGATGCCATCCATAGGTTATATCTTTTTCTTTATTTCCAGAGCCTAACCAAATATAAGACCCAGGCACTTTTTGTTGATAGAATGAAAAATCTTCTCCTCCCATTGTCGATTCTGCAGTCACAACATGTTCTACTCCGACTGTTGAAATTGCTGCTTCTCGTACGACTGATGTTACTTTCGAGTCGTTAAATACTGCGGGCAGTAATACTTGATAGTCTATTTCGACTTCTCCTCCAAGTGAATGTACAAGATTTTGAACTAGTGTTTGAAAGTTTTCTTGAATTTGCTTTCGAATTGTTTCACTTGAAGTTCGAACTGTGCCTTTTAAAACTGCAAATTCAGGGATTACATTATTTGTATTCCCAGCCTGAAACGATCCAACAGTTATGACAGCAGAATCTTTTGGAGAAATTGTTCGGCTAACTAGAGTTTGTATAAGGTTGACAACAGCACTGCCAATTACAATCGGATCAATTGCTTTTTCAGGAAGTGCTGCGTGACCGCCTTTCCCTTTAATCTTAATAGCAAAATCATCTACACTTGCCATTAGGAAACCTTCTTTAATTCCAATCGTACCAACTGGAAGATCTGGCATATTGTGAAGTCCGATAATAGCTTTTACATCGTTAAGTAATCCTTCAGCGATCATTTGCTCAGCGCCACCTTCAGACTCCTCAGCAGGTTGAAAGATCAATCGAACGGTACCAGGCATCTGGTGTTTTAATTCCTGTAAAATAAATCCAACTCCGAGTGCAATAGAAGTATGAACATCATGTCCACACATATGGGCGATTCCATCAATAACTGAACGAAATGGTAAAACGGATTCTTCCTGAATTGGAAGTGCGTCAATATCAGCTCGGAGTGCAACAATCGGCCCTGAATTGCCAATTATCTCGGCTGCAGTTCCTGTTTGACTATTCAATTGTATTTTTTGGATATTAGCTTTTTCTAATTCTTGATTGATAAATTTCGTTGTTTGAAATTCTTGATTACTTAATTCTGGATACATATGCAAATGTCTACGTATTTCTAATAGTTTCGTGAAATATTGATCTGCTAATTCATCTATTTGTGTTTCCAAATGGCTCATTATAGATTCTCCTTATTTGAAATATAAGTTTTTGTTTAGTATGTAAAGAATTGTAAAATTATTCTATCATTCATTCAATGCTTTTTTACTAGTTACGATCTTGTATAAGATAATTAATGCCTATTTTATCAATGTAATCAATGATTTTTTAGAAACGATATTACATAAAAATTTTATTAATTATTATTTTTATAAGAGATGGTGAAATGAGTAATAATACATTATAAGAGAATGTTTCTATTCACTAATTTCTTATAAACATTAAAGATTCTTTTCAAAATTTCTAAATAAACTTTCACTCTTTTCTTTTACAAAAATGAAATTTTGTTTTAAGGTATTATTAATAAAAATATGAAGGAGTGAATGAATTGGGATATGCAGTTGGATTAATGTCAGGTACATCTTTAGATGGAATCGATGCAGCTTTAGTAGAGATCACTGGATTTGGACCTGAGACAGAAGTAAGATTGATTGATTTTATGACGGTTCCGCTTGAGGAAGGTTTATTAAAAGAAATTCAAGATGCTATTACACTTGTTTCATCAAACGCTCAGCATTTATGTAGTTTAAACTTTAAGCTTGGCTATGCTTTTGCAAATGCAGTAAAGCAAATTTGTAGCAAAAACGAATTTTCATTAGATCAACTTGAGTTTATCGGGTCGCATGGTCAAACGATTTATCACCAACCTGAAGCTGAAGGGAATTTTATTCAGTCTACATTGCAATTAGGAGAGGCAGCAGTTATTGCCTATGAAACAAACACGAAGGTTGTTTCTAATTTTCGAGTGATGGATATGGCAGCCGGTGGGTATGGAGCGCCTTTAGTTCCACATTCTGAGTTATTACTTTATAAAAGTAAAACGAAAACTCGTTTACTACAAAATATTGGTGGGATCGGTAATGTTACGATCGTTCCAAGGAATTCTACAATCGATGATTTGGTAGCCTTTGATACGGGTCCAGGTAATATGATTATTGATGAAATTTGTAAGCGCTATTTTAATGTTCCATATGATGCAAATGGTGAATTGGCTGCTAAAGGTAAAGTAAATGAGAAATTACTAAAAAGATGTATGAGTATTCCTTATATTTTAGCACCTATACCTAAAACAACAGGAAGAGAGTTATTTGGTACACAGTTTGTTGATGAAATATTGGAAGAGTTTAGTGATATTTCACCGATTGATTTAGTGACTACAATGACGATGTTTACTGCAAAATCAATCGCTGAAAATTATAAAAAGTTTATTTTACCGAATTATCCAATTGACGAAGTAATTGTAGGTGGCGGAGGTAGTCATAATAAAACGCTATTACGCATGCTTCAAGAATTATTATGTGAAGATTCGAAAGTATTAGTACAAGAAGATATTGGTTTTTCTTCGGACGCCAAAGAAGCAATTGCCTTTGCGATTTTAGCAAATGAAACTTTAAACGGTTTACCAAGTAATGTACCTGGAGCAACAAAGGCAAATCGTTTAGTTGTTTTAGGAAATATTACACCAATACCATATTAGGAGGATTAATCGTGAAAAAATTAGGAATTTCAATTTATCCAGAGCACTCAACTGTTGAAAAAGATAAGGTTTATATTAAATTAGCTCATCAATATGGTTTTAAACGAATTTTTACTTGTTTATTATCAGTAAATGGTGACAAGGAACAGATTTTAAAAGAGTTCAAAGAAATAATTGATTATGCAAATAGTTTAGAGATGGAAGTAATTGTTGATATTGCCCCTCGAGTATTTGGCACATTGAATATTTCATATAATGATCTATCATTTTTCGCTGACCTAGGAGCTTATGGGATTAGGCTTGATATGGGATTTACTGGGAATGAAGAGTCCATTATGACTTATAATCCATATGGATTAAAAATTGAAATTAACATGAGTAATGCTACGAAATATTTAGAAAATATATTAGCCTATAAACCAAACCAGTCTAATTTAATCGGATCTCATAATTTTTATCCACATCGTTATGCAGGTTTAAGCTATACACATTTTGTAAAATGTAGTGAAGAGTTTAAAAAACATGGTATTCGTACAGCAGCATTTATTAATTCACAAGCTGCAACATATGGACCGTGGCCTGTATCAGAAGGTCTTTGTACTTTAGAAATGCATCGTAATTTATCAGTAGTAACCCAAGCGAAACATTTATTCTATTCAGACTTAATTGATGATGTTATTGTTGCAAATGCTTATGCATCTGAAGAAGAGTTCAAACAGCTTGCGGAGCTAAACCAGAACGGTAAAGACTTATTTACACTAAATATTGACTTACAAGATTCAATCACAGATTTAGAGAAAAAGATTGTTTTAGATGAGTTTCATTTTTATCGCGGGGACGTATCAGATTACTTAATACGTTCAACTCAGTCTCGAGTAAAATATAGAGACGAAGAATTTAAACCTACTTACACACCACATATTCGTAGAGGCGATATTTTAATAGAAAATGAATTATATGGTCAGTATAAAGGTGAATTACAAATAGCTCTACAAGATATGGAGAATTCAGGGAAAACGAATGTAGTAGGACGTATTGTTGAAGAAGAAATATTCCTACTAGATTTCTTACATCCTTGGAGTAAGTTTCAGTTTAAGGAAAATTAATTTATAGCTATTTAAGAAGATGTAAAATTTTTTTTTACATCTTTTTAAAATTTTATTTCATTTTTAATCGTAAATAATTGAAATTTAATTTTATTAAGAATATAATAGCTTCATAGAAAACGTTTTCAGTTTTTTGAATCTTTTATTTTTAAACTTAAAATTAGGAGGCTAAGAGTATGAAGGTATTATTTGTATGTGCAGGCGGAATGTCTAGTGCGATTGTTGTAAACGCTCTAAAAAAAGAAGGAGAAAAGAACGGATTAAATCTAGATGTATTAGCAGTTGGAACTCAAGAGTTTGCTGAGGAAGTTAAAAATGGTTGGGATGTAGCAATGGTTGCTCCACAAGTAAGACACCGATTTGATGGTTTTAAAGCTTCATCTGACGAGGCGAATGTACCTTGTGCTGTCATTCCACCACAGGCGTATAGCCCACTTGGAGGTCCTACATTATTAAAATTAGTTCAAGAACTAGTTAAATAGTTTAATAATTTATCATAAAAGGAGAAGAACAAATGGATAAGTTTATTTCATTTTTGGAAAACAATTTATCAACACCAATGGCAAAACTATCTGAACAAAAGCATTTACGTGCAATTCGTGATGGTGTAGTTTCTGCTTTACCATTTATCATTTTTGGAAGCTTGTTCTTAATTATTGCCTTTCCACCAGTGCCTGCAGATTCTGCGGTTGGGGTATGGGCAGCAAAACACATTGCGGATATTTTAATTCCGTACCGACTTACAATGTATATAATGACCCTTTATATTACTTTTGGGATTGGATATAGCTTGTCTCAAAGCTATAAACTAGACCCGCTTTCTGGCGCATTATTAGCCGGCTCCGCGTTTTTATTTACAACTGGGGTTCAAATGATCGATAAAGTGGGATTTGTATTACCAATGGCGAACATGGGTGGCCACGGTCTTTTCGTAGGTATGATTACTTCTATTTTTGCAGTTGAAGTATTACGTTTTTGTAAAACCAAAAATATTACGATTAAAATGCCTGATTCAGTGCCAAGTTCTGTCGCACGTTCTTTTGAAGCTCTTATTCCTGTAACGGTTGTTTTGACAGTAATGACTTTAATTACAGTTGTATTCAAGGTTGATACACATTCACTTGTAGACAAAGCTGTAGCTCCGCTAATTAGTGCGGGTGATTCATTACCAGGTGTATTAGTACCTGTATTCTTAATCACATTTTTCTGGGCATTTGGTATCCATGGGGTATCAGTAGTAGGTGCAGTTGCACGACCTGTTTGGGAAGTTTATTTAGCTAATAACTCTGCAGCTGTTGCAGCTGGTAAAGTTGGAAGTCAGTTACCACACATCGCTCCTGAAACTTTCTTCCAGTGGTTTATTTGGATTGGTGGTTCAGGTGCAACATTAGGCTTAGTAATTGCGATGTTAATCGCAGGAAAATCTAGTTACTCAAAGGCCCTTGGAAGAACGGCAATTATCCCAAGTATTTTTAACATTAATGAGCCAGTAATTTTCGGTATGCCGATTGTATTAAACCCTGTATTAATTATTCCATTTATGATCGTTCCAATAATTGGTGCAACAATATCTTACCTAGCAACAGCAGCAGGACTAGTTAACCCAACATATGTAATGGTTCCGTGGACTTTACCTGCTCCAATAGGTGCATATTTATCAACTGGTGGAGATTGGAGAGCTATTATTCTAGTAGTAATCAATCTGGTAATATCTGTCGTTATTTATTTACCATTCTTCAAAATGTACGATAAAAAATTGTTAGCACAAGAATCTACAATTGATATCGATAAAGGTGTAAAAGTATCTTTATAAATTCATAGTAAAGGGAGTGTGGGATAATTGAACCCTGCTTCCTTTATTTATTACCAAGTAATCAAGAAAGGAAGATTAACATGAACACTACAAAGAATCTCCATTTTTTTAGTTATAAAGGTGCATTTGCATTTTTTGTATTTATTCTTGCGTTTAATCTTATCTTTAATCCTGTTCTACTCCTTATTGGAATATCTAGAGATCTTGCTGTATTTATTACGAATAGTATTGGTTTGAGTGTAGGACTTACAGGCGTGATTGTATTTATTGAAGGTAAGTTTAAGAATAAGAAACAAGCTTTAATTTTATTTATTACATTATTAGTTTTCTGCACTGTGACTTGTTATCTCGTTGTATTCAATTCATAAGAAAAGATATGAAATGAAGGTGTGTTTTAGATGAATAAAAAAAGTGGAATTAAAATCGTAACAATAGGCGGCGGCTCGAGTTATACTCCAGAATTAGTCGAGGGTTTTATTAAAAGATATAATGAACTACCTGTAAGTGAGTTATGGTTAGTTGATATAGAAGCAGGGAAGGAAAAGTTAGAGATCGTTGGTAATTTAGCTAAACGAATGGTAAAAGAAGCTGGAGTTCCAATGGAAATTCATTTAACGTTAGACCGAAAATTAGCGCTAAAGGATGCTGATTTTGTAACGACTCAAATGCGAGTAGGCTTACTAGAGGCACGAATTAAAGATGAACGTATACCTTTACAATTCGGTATGATTGGTCAAGAAACGAACGGTGCAGGTGGTCTATTTAAAGGTCTAAGGACAATTCCTGTATTACTTGAAATTGCTGAAGAAATGCAGCAACTATGCCCAGATGCATGGTTGATTAACTTCACAAATCCTGCTGGAATGGTTACAGAAGCATTACTTCGTTATAGTAAACATAAAAAGGTAATTGGGGTTTGTAATGTACCAATTAATATGACAATGACGATTGCTAAATTGTTAGAAGTGGATATAAGTCGTGTATATATTGATTTTGCTGGATTAAACCATATGGTTTATGGGCTTCATGTCTATGTTGATGGAAAAGAAGTGACTGAACATGTTTTAGCATTATTAGCAAATCCAGAAATACAAATGACAATGAAAAATATCGCACCATTACCATGGCAAAAAGAATTTCTTATGTCATTAGGTGTCCTTCCTTGTCCATACCATCGTTATTATTACAAAACGAAACAGATATTAGATGAAGAATTAGAATCTTTCAAAACAGGTACTACTCGAGCAGAGATTGTTAAGAAGTTGGAAGATGATTTATTTGAGTTATATAAAGATGAGAATTTAGCTATTAAACCGCCTCAACTTGAAAAACGAGGTGGAGCATATTACAGTGATGCCGCATGTAGCTTAATTACATCTATTTATAACGATAAAAAAGATATCCAAGTATTAAACGTTCAAAATAATGGTTCAATACAAGGGATTCCGAATGAATCAGCTGTAGAGGTAAATTGTATCGTTACAAAGCAAGGACCAATTCCGATATCAGTAGGTGAATTACCACCTCAAATAAACGGATTAGTTCAGCAGATTAAATCATTTGAACGAGTTGGAGCTGAGGCGGCTGTTACTGGATTTTATGAGAAGGCATTATTGGCACTAACGATTAATCCTTTAGTTCCGAGTGATGAAGTTGCAAAGGATGTACTAGATGCACTTTTAACTGCTCATAAAGAATACTTACCATTATTTTATAAAGAAGAATTGGTAGTTCGATAAGAATAAATAAAAAACAAAATTAAGGAGTATGAAAATGATGATGACTAACGAACAAGAAATTTTTGAGATTATTTCACACGGTGGGAATGCAAGATCACTAGCTTACGAAGCATTAGAGGCCGCAGAAAAAAATGATTTTGAAACAGCAGATCGCTTAATCGAAGAGTCTCACCAAGAAATTGGTTATGCACATAAAACTCAAACGACTTTAATACAAGCTGAATTAAATGGTCAGCCGTGTGAAAAGTCTTTATTAATGATTCATGCTCAGGACCATTTAATGACAGCAATGAGTGAACAAAAGCTAATAGAGCATATCATTCGTTTACACAAAAAATTAGCCGAGAAATAATCGATTCATATAGTAATAGAATAGACGATAGATGGTAGGGGGCAGTTTTAGTGAAATATGTTATAGGTCTTGATGGTGGAGGAACGAAGTCAGAGGCTATTGCTTATAATTTAGATGGAGAAATTATTAGTCAAGGTTATTCTGGTTTTAGTAATTTACTAATCAATGAAGAAGATGGAATTCATCATATTATAGAAGCAATTGAAAATTGCTTAAGCCCTTTATCAAAAGAGAATTGCCTATTCTTATTTTTAGGAATTGCTGGAATTGGTGGAGTGAAAGATCGAGGTCCGTTGGAAAAGGCATTAAATGATGCATTTCGTATCCCTTTTAAAATTGTTAATGATGCACAAATTGCACATGCAGCATTACTAAATGGACAAAGTGGTGTATTAACAATCGCTGGTACAGGTTCAATTTGTATCGGAATGCATAAAGAACGGACTGTTACGGCAGGTGGATGGGGACATCTTTTAGGGGATGAAGGAAGCGGATATTGGATTTGTATGGAAATCTTTAAAAAGATTACACAGGAATTTGATGAAGGTATTCCTTTAAGTTATTTATCTTTGAAAATGCTGGAAAAATTGCAGTTAAAAGAAGCCGAAGAACTTAAAAAGTATATTTATCACAATCCAAAAGCTGAGATTGCTTCACATGTTCCATTTATCGTTGAAATGGCCAACATGGGTGATTTAATGGCCTTAACAGTTCTAGAAAGAGCTGGTCAACTTCTTGGGAAAACGACAATCCAAGCCATAAAAAAGTTAAATCTTCGAGAAGAGCCACGAGTTGCAATAAAAGGAAGTATTCTAAGTCGAATACCGGTCGTTCAGAAAACGTTTATTCAAACAATTCAAGAGAACCATCCAACAGTAACATTATACACGGACGAAATCTCTTCGACCTTCGGAGGATATCTATTAGCTATGAAAGAAGTAAATTCACGTAAAGAATAATTAAGTGCTGTAAAAACAAGAAGAGCAGGATGTACAAAAGAGAATGTGTTAAAAATCCTGCCCTATGATTGAGGTGTAATTGTGTTAGAGAACTTAACAACCGAAATTAGAAACGATCGTACGAGTAACTTAGATCAGCTAAGCGTCGATGAGTTTTTAAAAATAATGAATGAAGAGGACCAAAAGGTAGCTCTAGCAGTTAGAGAACAAATTCCGATGATTTCAAAGGTAGTTCAACTAGTTGTTGAAGCATTTCAAAATGGAGGACGTTTAATTTATACAGGGGCTGGTACAAGCGGACGAATTGGTCTACTAGACGCGGTTGAATGCCCACCTACATTTGGAACGAATCCTAGTGAAGTGGTTGGATTAATTGCAGGCGGAGAGAGAGCTTTTATTAAAGCCGTTGAAGGTGCTGAAGATAGCGAAGAGCTAGGTAAGGAAGACCTATTACGAATATCACTTACAAAAAATGATATCGTGATCGGTATTGCAGCATCAGGTCGAACGCCTTACGTAATAGGTGCTTTAAAGTATGCGAACGAGATTGGAGCAAAAACTGTAGCGGTAGCATGTAATAAAGGTTCAAAAATTGGAGAGGTTGCCTTCCAAAAAATAGAAGTGGATAATGGTCCAGAAGTGTTAACAGGTTCAACCCGATTAAAAGCTGGAACATCCCAAAAGTTAATTTGTAATATGATTTCGACAGCTTCAATGATTGGAATTGGAAAAGTATATAAAAATCTAATGGTAGACCTGCAACTAACGAATATTAAACTAGTTGATCGAGCGAAAAGAATAATTGTTGAAGCTACAGGCTGTGATTATGAAACGGCAAGTAATTATCTAATGAAAGCAAATAATCAAACGAAAGTAGCAATCGTCATGATTTTAACAGGAATGAATTACGATGAAGCAATGATCAGTTTGAATAAAGCTTGTGGTTTTATTAGCAAGGTAGTAAAAAATTGATTAGAGGGCGGCAACTAGTACTACTAGTATGTCGCCTTTTATTTCATATAAAAATATAATTCAGATTTTATGATTATTATTTTATAATTTGTTTATAGTCATATTTCGAATCCGATTAAAAGAGGGGAAAATGTCGGTTGAAATTTTCCAAATTCATCATTTATACAAATAAAGAGAGAGTTGAGTAAATTAAATGAATGCATTAAATGGCGGTTTAATCATGTTAAACGAAATGCTGTATAAACTTCCACCATCTGAAAGAAGAGCAGCTAAATATATAATTGAAAACCCAGAAAAATCGATTCAATATACAGTTTTTGAACTTGCGGAAAAAAGCCAAACAAGCAATTCTGCAATTATTCGATTATGTCGTTCACTTGGTCTAAAAGGTTTTCAAGAGCTTAAGCTACGAATTGCAGGTGATATCATTACAACAACAGAAGTAGGATCAAGAGATATCAATTTAGGGGAATCAACTGGTTCCATTATTAAAAAGATGATGAATAACAATATTCAAGCCATCAAAGATACTAGCGATATTATTAATGTGAGTGATTTAGAGGAAGCAGTACAAGCTTTAACAAAAGCGAGAAATATCTATTTCTTTGGTGTAGGTGGGTCAATGGTAGTGGCCTTAGACGCACAGCAAAAGTTCTTACGTATAAAAAAATACACCTCTGCATTTACTGATTTGCATTTGTTAGCTGTTCAAATAGCGAACCATGAGGAGAATGATGTCTTAGTAGGAATTTCATTTTCTGGAGAAACGCTAGAGGTTCAAAAAGCTCTTCAAATTGCAAAAGAAAACGGTGTGAACACCATTAGTATCACGGGCTTTGGTTCCAATTCTGTATCAAACTTAGCGGACATTAAATTATTCAATTCTCCACATAGGGAAGCAACATTTCGAAGTGGAGCAACCTCATCAAGGATGGCTCAACTACATGTCATCGATATCTTATTTATGGCTGTCGCGACACAAGAATACGATCAAACAATCCAGTATATCGATCAAACAAGAACGGCTATTTCTTCATTAAAAAAGTAATTAGTGCAGGATTAAGGATTTAGGTAATATAAGCACAAGGAAATCAACGTTCCTTGTGCTTTTTATTTTTAGGCTCTGTTAAAGTAAATCAACTATATGGCAGTTTAGAGTAACAAGGAATGATATAATTAAATGGATAAATTTAGTAAACCAGTTAAATGATTGAATAGAATAAAAAGGAAATTCCTTTTGGTAACCAGATTATTGAGGAGGGTATGTAATGGCAATTAAGCTCTGTCCCATGTGTGGTAATGAGAATAAGTGCTCAAGTGGGAAGACTTGTTGGTGTAATGATGAGTATTTTCCAAGAGAAATATTTGATCAGATATCACCAGATGAAGTAAGAAAATCTTGTATATGTAAGTCTTGTTTAGAGCAGTACAAAGAAGTTAACAAAATAGAAGACTTAAAACCTTCTAATATCGGACCAATGGTCTTTGGTCGAAAGAATGCACCTAAACAGGACGATGAAGTATGTTACTGCTATGAGAAGTTTAAAGATAAACTTAAACCAGGAACAGTAACTAAGTGTTTCAAAGAGAAATGTGCTAATTACTTAAGCTGTACCTCTGAAAATTCCGGAATATTATAATAGTTTTTATTTGTTTTTAGGAACATGTGAGGAATCGATACTTTCGTAAACATCTAACGCAATGTATTAGTTTAATAATCATTAGAAAAACGGTAAACAACCTTATCAATTAATTATCAAATTTTCGTAAAAGGTAGAGTGATGTTGATTTCCATTACAGGATGCTCGCTTTCCATGGGGCGAGAGCTGAGCCTCCTCGACCTGCGGGGTCTCAGCCTTCCCGATAATCCCATAGGAGTCGAGCATCCCTCCATTCCAATCAACTTATTCATCAAAAAATGTCCGCGATAAAACCTAATCAGATAGCCTTTACTTAGAATAAACTAAGTGTTGTATATTAATCAGATTGTAGAGCAATTAATATTGAACATTTATTAAACTAAACAATCGAATTTGTTTTCTAAAAAAAGCTTATAATATTTTTAACTTCTAAAAAAATTATTTCTAGTGTTATTGAAATAATGAAATTGCTCAAACATATTAACATTTAAAACCATTAAAAGATCATTCGAAAAATGCAATTTTTACCTTTATTAAATGTTCACTTAAAGTCCGTTTTCCCTTTTGACCATTTTATATTTCAACACTCTGAAAAGACTGTTTAGTTTAAAACAGTCTTTTTTAGTACGCAAAAATCAACATTTTAGTTTAACAGATTCCATTTTTAAGAGAGTTGATTTGATGATCAGTCTGGTACTCAAAAAAATGAAAGGGTATGTAGGTACAATATGATTAACATCAAAAATATAAAGGAGAAGAAAGCCTTCGGGAAGGCAGGAAAAACGCAAATGCTATTGTGGTTGGAGTAATCCATTCACTAAGGGAGGTGATATCAGAAATGAAGTTGTTAGTTACAATCACAACATGTTTTGATACTACTAAGAGGGTGATTATGTGATCAAATCAAATCGAACTTATGCATTGTTTAGCGGGCATAAAGTTTTATTAGTTTAAGGCAAAATTTTTATTGCGCTTGGGTAATTATTAAAGGATACTAATAATAGGTTCACTATAACGAACGAAATACAGAGGGGAAAGAATATTATGATGAAAAAGGGAATTTTATCTTTAGCAACATTAGGTTTATTAGCTTCACCATTATCATTCACAACTGCTCATGCAGAAGGAAACAATTATAATTTATTTAAGAAAAGCAGTGAGAGTCATGTTGAAAAGCTGCTTCCGAAAGGTGCAAAGGAGTTTCATACATTTAATGGTTTAAATTTAAAATCACATCTTACTAGCTTTACTAATAAACCATCTATAAATCTATCAAATTATACTACTCAAGCTGATGAGATTGAAGAACTGGACGAACAAGAAGTAAATGATGATTTTGATGTAGCAAATGATTTACCAATTGGAGCAAATATGTACGGCCAATTGCTTCCTTTGTATGATGTAGACCTTTATAAAATCGTTGTACCTACTGATGGGAAAATTACTTTAGGTGGATCTGCTTTTGGTTCTGAAAATATTATATTAGCAATGGGCATTTATCAAAAAGATCTTGTTGAAGATAGTAAACTAGTTTATTTAGGTTACGATTATGATGAAGATTCTGATCTTGAACAACAATACTATCAAGCTAAGGCTGGTACATATTATGTAGTTGCATGGGATGATGATAATGATGAATACGACGATAATACCGAAGATGATTATTATGGAGTCTATACATTATTCAATGTTGCACCAAGTAAACCTACTGTAAATAAAGTTGATAATAATGATCTAGTCGTTACTGGTAAGGCCGAAGCCGGTTCTACTGTAACAGTTAAAAACGGTAGTACGGTATTAGGGACTCCTATAAAAGCAACAGCTAATGGAACTTATTCAGTTAAGATTCCAGTTCAAAAAGCTGGAGTAACGTTAAGTGTTTATGCTAAAGACTTTGTTGGGAATATGAGTGTTGCTGGGACAACAAAAGTTGTTGATGTTATTGCACCTTCTAAACCAACTGTAAACAAAGTTGATAACAATGATGTAGTTGTAACTGGAAAGGCCGAAGCCAATTCTACTGTAACAGTTAAAAATGGTAGTACGGTATTAGGAACTCCTACAAAAGCGACATCTACTGGAACTTATTCAGTTAAGATTCCTGTTCAAAAAGCTGGAGCTACTTTAAGTGTTTACGCTAAAGATGCTGCTGGTAATACTAGTGTAGCTGCTACAACAAAAGTTGTAGACGTAATTGCGCCTGTAAAACCAACTGTTAACAGGGTTGATAATAACGATAAAGTTGTAACAGGTAAAGCTGAAGCGAATTCGACTGTAACTGTTAAAAAAGGAACAACAACATTAGGGACTATAAAAGCAACATCAACTGGAACTTTCTCAGTGACAATCCCTGTTCAAAGTGCGGGCTCAACGTTAACTGTAACAGCTAAAGATGCTGCAGGAAACACAAGCGCAGGAACTAGCGTAGTCGTAGTCGATGTAATCCCACCAGCTAAACCAACAATTAATCGTGTAGATGATAATGACTTAAAAGTAACAGGTAAAGCTGAAAAAGGTTCGACGGTTACCGTTAAAAGAGGCACAACTGTACTAGGAAGTACAACTGCTGATTCATATGGAAACTATTCAGTTAAGATCGCAGCACAGAAAAAAGGAACAGTCATTTCAGTAACTGCAAAAGATAAAGCAGGAAATACTAGTGCAGCTGCAACATATACAGTTGTAAAACATTAATATTTACATTAGAGCCAAGGATTTATTCCTTTATGAAGCATAGTAGGGCAGTAAAAAACACAAGGATTAAGTTCCTTGTGTTTTTTAGCATTAATTTGCTTTATATTCAGCAGCTTTTAATAGTAAATCAACTATGTGTACGACTTCCACCTGTTCTGATTGATTCTCACGATCTACACCTAGCTTCATTTGTAATAAGCATCCAGGGTTAGCAGTTACAATTGTAGTAGCTTGTGTTTTTGTTGCTTGCTTCATCTTGTAATCTAGTATTTGCATCGACATTTCGGATTCGACGATATTATAAATACCAGCTGAGCCGCAGCAACGATCTGCATCTTTCATTTCGTGATAGTGTACATTTTGAATTGACTTCAATAATGTTCTTGGAGCAGAAGCGGTTTTCATGACATTTCTTAAATGGCATGAATCCTGATACGTAATAATTTGTTCTGGTAAACTTAATTTTACTTTATTATGAAACTCAACTTCTACTAGAATTTCTGATATATCCTTTAGTTTATTTTTAAACGCTAGAGCTCGATCTTTCCAATTTGGATCGTCTTTAAGAAGATAATCATAGTCAATTAGGAAACCACCACAGCCTCCTGCATTTGTAATGATATAATCTACTCCGAGATTTTCGAAGGCTTCAATGTTTTTCTTTGCCATATCTTTCGCAATCGACTTTTCACCACTATGACCATGTAATGCACCACAACACGCCTGGTCTTTTGGAATGACAATCTCACAACCAGCTAATTGTAATAGCTTCATCGTTGCATTGTTTGTTTCTAAGAACATTGTATCCATTAAACATCCAGAGAAAAATGCCACCTTCTTTACTTTTTCTTTTAATGGTGGCAAATAGTCAGGGCGTGACTTCATTTGTTTCATAGTCGGGACCTTTGGTAAAACCTTTTCCATTGCAGATAAATTGTTTGGGATTAACTTCATAATTCCAGCTTTTCTTGCTACGACTTGAAGGCCTGTTCGTTGATATAAACCTAATAAACCAACTGCGAGTCTCATACGTTTTTGATGAGGGAAAAGTTCTTTAAATACAACTTTCCGAACAGCTCGTGCAGGAAGTGAATGTTTTTTGTGTTGAGCAATAATATCTCTAGCTTCTTCTAGTAGATGACCATATTTCACACCAGAAGGGCAAACAGGCTCACATGCACGACATCCAAGACAAAGCTCAAGTGTACGTTCCACATCTTCATCAGGTTCAATTAATCCATCCGTTACTGCTTTCATTAATGCGATACGACCACGTGGTGAGTGTGATTCTTTTTGACCTGATTCAATATAAGTTGGACAGCTCGGTAAACAAAAACCGCATCGCATACAGTTTAAAAGCTCGTCTTCGTTCATACGCTCTTTAAATTGTTGACCGATCGCTTGTTGTTCTTGAAGTGTTGTCATTTTGACACCACCATTCTTTTACGACTGTCTTTTGCAAAGACTTTGCCTGGGTTCATAATATGATTCGGATCTAGGGCTGATTTGACAGCAAGCATTGCGGTAATGCCTTCTTTACCAAGCTTTAATTCAAGGTAAGGAGCTTTTACGATTCCAACACCGTGTTCACCTGTAATCGTACCACCTAGTTCAATTGCTTTTTCAAATATTTCTGCAAAAGCCATTTCTACGCGTTCCATTTCTTCGTGATCACGAGCATCGGTAGGACAAGTAGGGTGCAGATTTCCATCGCCTGCATGGCCGAATGTACAAATTTTTACATTATGTTTTTCAGCAATCACATTAATTGCAGAGACCATTTCAGCAATTTTAGAACGAGGGACAGTTGCATCCTCTAAAATTGTTGTTGGTCTTAATTGTGCAAGAGCTGAAAGAGCAGAGCGTCTAGCCGTACGCAATGCTACTGCTTCTTCTTCGGATTTAGCTACGCTAACTGAAATACATTTTTCTTGCTGACAAATTGATTTTATTAATTCGATATCTCTGTTTACAACCTCACTTGGACCATCTTGTTCAATTAATAAGACAGCTTTTACATCGGTCGGTAGTCCAATCTGTGCAAAGTTCTCAACAACTTCTAGGGTAGGTTGATCCATAAATTCAAGGGAAGTAGGAATAATTTTATTAGCAATAATTTTAGAGACCGTTCTGGCTGCATCTTCCAAGCTATCATACAATGCAAGCATTGTTTTTTTCGTTTCTGGCATTGGAATCAGCTTTAATGTAGCCTCGGTAATAATACCTAAAGTTCCTTCAGAACCAACAAATAAACGAGTAAAATCATATCCAGCAACATCTTTTGCTAGCTTTCCACCAGTTCGAATAATGTCTCCGTTTGCTAATACGATTTCAAGTGCGATGACATAATCACGTGTTACACCATATTTTAATCCACGTAATCCACCTGAATTTTCATTAATATTTCCACCAATTGTAGAAATTTTCATTGAGCTTGGATCTGGTGGATAAAATAGGCCTTTTTCTTCGATTGTATTGATCATATCAAGAGTCACTACACCAGGTTGAACTGTAATAGTTAAGTTTTCTTCATCTATCTCAAGAATATTGTTTAAGTGTTTAAATAAGATAACGATCCCGCCATCTGTTGGACAAGTACCACCGCATAAATTCGTTCCTGAGCCTCTAGGAACGATTGGAATGTGGTTTTCGTTACAGATTTTAACGATTTCGGATACCTCTTTAGTAGAACGAGGACTAATGACTGCATCCGGAAGAGCTTGCAAATTTGGTGTAGCATCGTAGGAATATACGAGTCTTTCCACTTTTGAATCATCATAATTTTCTTTTCCAACAATTGCTATAAAACTTTGTGCAATGTCATTTGTAATCATAAATAAATTCCCCCCATTATCTTAATTCAAGTATAAAGAGTTAATAGATGAATTTACTATAGAGGAACATACAGAAAAAACACCATTTATCGGTGTTTTTTTGTAGAATCATCTAGTAGGTATGTTCCAATATACAATTTAACTAAATCTTGGATATCTTTCGGATTCAATTTCGTTAATTCAGTAATTTTACCTAGGCGATACAGAAGTGTGTTTATATGAATATGTAAGGATTGAGCGGTATTTTTAAGAGATTGGTTTTGATTTAAATACTCTTTAATTGTAATAAATAAATCCTCTTCATTTAATAAAGGTGCAATTGTCCGTTCTATAAATGTTTTCTTAATCTCTTGTGAAAGTTCCTGCAGAATTAAATCAATTGTTAAATCTTCATCAAAAATAATTGAACTTGTTTTTAATGCAACTTTTAATGCTCGATCCGCTTGATGATATGATTGATGTAATTGTTTTGGAGTAATTTGTTGCCCAACGCCAGCAGCAATGGGTGAGTTTAATCGATTTTTTATGATCTCATATAAATCATGCATTCTTTGTACTTTATGAATATCTTTATTCGTATCGTCAACTTTCATCAAAATTACAAATCGATTATTGCCCCAACGAACAAATATGTCATCTTTATTTCGATTCGCTAAATCAATTATTAGTTGTCTTGTATCGATTGGGACCATATTCGTATTTTCCCATTCAAAAATAATAACCTGCCTAATATAATTTAGATCAATATTTAGCATAGTAGAACGTTCATAAAAATAATCATCCCACTCAATATCTTGAATCCAATCAAATACAAATGCTTCTAACGTTCTTTGTTGCAAATCAATTTGATCTGTATAATAGTTTTCTCTAATTAATAATTCTGTCATCCTACGTAGCATTTCTCCAAAAGGGGAAATCTGCTCGGGATTTCCTGTAATCCCAATTACTCCGACTATTTCATTTTGAAAGTAAATAGGAAGATTAATTCCAGCCTTCACACCATTTAAACGATTTTCATCATCAGATGTAATCGTAAACGTTTTTCGTTCATTAATTGCAATTAATGAGCCTTCATGAAATGTACCAGTTCGTGCTGGGTCTGTACTTGCTATAATGATGCCATCTGTATTAATAATAATGATATCTTCTTGTATTAACTTTCTAACTTCATTAATAATCTTTAATGCCAACTCATCAAGTACCATGTCAAACTCCCTCAAAATTGTTACTATTAGTATAATGTAAATTGTCTCATTTCTATTATATAGTCTTAAAGTAGTTTGTGAAAAAGTAAAACAAGTTATGAACTTAGCATGAATGGGCTAAAAATAGGATATGTAATAAAAAAGTGGTAAAGTGTTAAGAGCAGGAAGTAGGAAAATAGAACATACATAGAGTTAAATAAAGGAGCAAGAGATGAACAATTATAAATTAGTCATTCAATATGATGGGGGCCGTTATAAAGGCTGGCAAAGACTTGGTAATGGTGAAAATACAATTCAAGGTAAAATCGAGAATGTAGTATCAGAAATGATAGGAAGAGAAGTTGAAATTATTGGAAGTAGTCGAACGGATGCAGGTGTACATGCATTTGAACAGGTTGCTAATTTTAAAATAAAAGAGAACATGCCAGAAATAGAAATTAAAAGTTATTTAAATCGTTATTTACCTAGAGATATTAGTATAAAGGAAGTTTCGATTGAATCTGACCGTTTCCATTCAAGATATAATACTAGTGCAAAAACGTATATCTATAAAATTTGGAATGAAGAATACACGAATCCGTTTATGCGCAAATACAGTATGCATGTAGAAGAAAAACTAGATCTCAAAAAAATGAAGACTGCAGCAGAGTACTTTTTAGGTGAACATGATTTTACAGCATTCTCAAATGCAAAATCTAAAAAGAAGTCGATGGTACGAGAAATTTACTCGGTTGATTTTGAAAAGATAGACGGTTTTATTCAAATAAGAATTAGCGGAAATGGTTTCCTATACAATATGGTAAGAAAAATCGTAGGAACACTAATTGAAGTTGGAGCAGGTAGGTTACAAGCTGAAAATATACCGAAAATAATTGAATTAAAGGATCGTGCTCAAGTGAGTAATCTTGCTGATCCTGGTGGGTTATATTTGGAGAAGATAGAATTTAAGTCATAATTTTTAAAAAAAAGCATTGGAATTTATGGATTCCAATGCTTTTTTTTACTTTTATTCGTTACCATTTTTCTTGTTATCAACTACCAAACAAGCTCTTTCTTTAAATAAAAGCATAAGAATCAATCCAATTAACATTAATAACAATACGAAATAGACTGAATGATTCCACGATGATTGCCCACCTTTAATTAGCTGCATCGCTCCAATTACAATTACAGCACCTAAATTCCCTGCCATCAATAGTAATCCTGTTGCTTCACCAGATACTTTTTCACCAACTAGTTCTTCCGTGGCTGACAGCAGCAAAGCAAAGGCCGGTAAAAATATAAATCCAAGGACGCTACCTATTACAATTAGAAAAGCAAAGTTCCCTGAAGTACAAACAGGATAAATTAATAGAAGGGAGCCAATTATAGTGACTAATAAGAAGGGCTTTCTTTTACCAACTTTATCTGAAAACAGCGGGATAACAATCGAACCAATAATACCGCCGACGATTAAAGTGCCACCTACAATTCCGGCTTGTTCTGATGAAATTCCGTACGGTTTTAAGATTTGTTCAAGCCAGGATGTTAATCCATTAAAGACTCCTAAACCTAAAAAGGAAACGATGTTTAATAGTAAAAGATTCTTGTTTTTTAATAATTTAAATGTAGTACTAAAACTTCCTGAAGTATTAGAATTTCGTTTGAAAGCTGAATTATGATGACCGATGAAGTAGAAAAGGAGTGATGCAAGAATTGTTAAAATTGCCATGATGACTAATGTGGGTTGGAATCCAAAAAGATCTACAAGAAGCGGTGTCCCCGCTAAGGCTACGGCCATTCCGACGAACATCCCGACTGTGCCAATGCCAGTGGCGGTAGCTTGTTTATTTTTAGGAAACCAGTCAACTACTAAACTTGATATTGCATTTAAAATATAAGGTTGGCCAATCGCAATGCCTATTTGACCAATTAGTAAAAATGAGAAGCTTGAATCAAATATTCTAATAGTAGAAAAAACGGACATGAAAATGCCACCTAGTAAAATACTAAATCGATATCCAGCTCGATCAATTACTTTACCTGAGTGGATAGAAAATACAATATAAATTAATGGAAATACAATTAACAACCAATTAATATCTGATTCTGAAACGTCATAATGCGATTTTAAATATGAAATTAGAGGTGCAAAATTTAACCAAAGCATTTGACTAATCCCAGCAAGTGCAGCAAACGAAAGTAAAACATACCAGTTTGATGAATGCTTAATAGCTTTAGTGGACTTCATTCTAACACTTCCCCAATTTATATTCTAAAAAAAGCGATTTAATAGAATATATGATACTCGGCTAATTAATAACTACTTGTTTGCAAAATTGAATAAGCAATTTTCAACTATTTTCTCAAAGGAGTAACCCTCTAAAAGTAGTTTACGGATCTTCTACCTTTAGAGGGTTATTAGGGTTATTACATTAACTATTTATTACTTTCTAAGTAATCTATTGCTTTTTTTAGACGATTTAATCCTTCAATAATCTTAGATTTGGGACATCCAATATTCAAGCGGATAAATCCTTTTCCAGCCTCACCATATGTCTCTCCAGGCATGATGGCTATTTTCGCATGATGAACAAGTGCATGTTGTAATTGTTCGCTAGAAAAAGGCAGCCCGGTAATATCAATCCATGCAAGGTATGTTGATTCTGGCACTGTAAATTTAAGAATTGGAAGATGTTCTTTAATAAAATCTTCTACTGTTTTTAAATTATCATGAATATACTCGGTCAATTCATCAACCCACTCTTCACAAGTTTTATAGGCTTCAATTGTCGCTAACGTCCCAAAAATACTTGCGGATGAAAGGCCATCACGATTTTTCAATGATAAAAGAAAAGCTTGTTTTATCGTTTCATTAGGTAAAATCATATATGATCCACCTAGTCCCGGAGTGTTAAACGTTTTACTCGCGGAAGTACATATACACACATTCTTCAAGTCACTGCTAGTGTTTATAATCGGACTATGAGAATAAGGGTCATGTATAATATCCATATGAATTTCATCTGAAATAATAAATACATTATGTTTATTACATAAGCCTACAATTATTTCTAATTCGTGCTTTGTCCAAACACGTCCTGTTGGATTATGCGGACTACATAGTAGAAGGACTTTTGCGCGCTCGTGAGATAGTTTTTGTTCTAAATCTTCAAAGTTGATTCGGTACTTGCCATTTTCGTAGATTAATTGATTGTCAGAAATGAAACGATTGTTATCTTGGATGACTTTAAAGAAAGCATCATAAGCCGGAGTTTGGATAACGACGTGATCACCTTCATTCGTCAAGTATTCAATTAGTTTTGAAATTGAATAAATGACACTTGGACTATAAACAATCCAATCTTCTTTTATTTCACAAGAGAATCGATTACGAAACCATTCTATAATTGCTTCTTTAAATTCAGCATGATTCCATCGCGTATAGCCAAATATACCGTGTTTCATTCGCTTTTCTAACGCATGTACTATATCATCGGGACTTTGAAAGTCAGTATCAGAAATCGAGAAGGGTAGTAAATTTGGCACTCCAAATCGATCTTCAATATAGTCCCACTGTGTACAATATGTACCGGTCCGATCAACTATCTGATCAAATTTGTATTTCATTTCGTACAACCCCAATTTATTTATGATGATAATTTTTCTAATTGTGTTTTAAGAATACCAACTTGTGGACCAATAACGACTTGTAAATTATGTTCGTCTAATTTCACAACGCCAAGCGCGCCACAATCCTTTAGAACTTTTTCATTTACAATATTCATATTATCTACAACAAGTCTTAATCTTGTAATGCAGTTATCTAGTGATTGAATGTTCTCTTTACCACCTAAAGCAGTAAGAATTTTTAAAGCTTGGGCATTTGTGCCTTTCACTAATGGTTCCTCACTTTGTTGATCATCAATTTTTTCTTCTCTACCAGGAGTTTTTAAATTAAATTTCAATATTGCATATCTAAAAACTGAATAGTATACGGTAAACCAAATTGCTCCTATTACAGGTACAAGATACCACTTTGTTTTTACTCCTTGTAAAACGCCAAAGATAATAAAGTCTAATATTCCACCATCTGTGTTACCAATTGTTAAATGTAATAAAGCCATTACCATAAAACCTAGTCCCGTTAAAATAACGTGGATGAAATATAAAGGTGGAGAAATGAACAAGAATAAGAATTCGATTGGCTCAGTGATACCGGTTACAAAAGTTGCAATAACACCAGAGATTAATAGCCCTTTAATTTTATTACGATTTTCTGGACGGGCAGTATGATAAATCGCAAGCGCAACTGCAGGTAGACCAAACATGAATGTAGGCATTTTTCCTTGAGATAAGAAAGCGGTCGCTGATGGACTGATCGGGGCACCAGCTTTTAATTGTGCATAGAAAATATTTAAAGCTCCAGAAACCGTTTGACCGTTAACGACTTCAGTACCACCAGCTTCTGTGAATCGAATCATTGCAACTAAAATATGGTGAAGACCAAATGGGAGTAGTAAACGCTCACCGGCACCGAATAAAAATGGTCCGAATACGCCAGATTTTTGAATTAAACTTCCGATTCCTGTAATGGCAATTGCGAAAATTGGCCAGATCATCGGGATGATGATCCCAACAACTGATAATGCGAGTGTCGTTATGATTGGTACAAAGCGGGCACCACCAAAAAATGCAAATGCATCTGGAAGTTTAATACTATAAAAACGGTTGTGTAGCAAATAAACAATGATACCAGCGATGATACCGCCTAATACACCCATTTCAATTGTTTGTATACCCATAACCATACCTTGACCAGCTTGACGCATTTTATCTGCTGCTACTAATTGATTTGTTTCTGTTAAATAAAAATTAATTGATAAGTGCATGATGACGTAGCCAACAAATCCAGAGAAAGCAGCGACACCTTTTTCATATCGTACAAGTCCAAACGGAATTGCCATTGCAAATAAAACTGGTAAGTATGAAAATGCAAACCCACCGATAGTGGACATAAAGCTAAAAATAACTTGGAGTACAGAGTTTCCTAAAAATGGGAAAGTCTCAATTGTTGTCGGACTAGTAAATGAGCTTCCGATTCCTAATATAAGACCCATAAAGGCTAATAATGCTACAGGCACCATAAAGGTCTTACCTAGCCCTTGAAAAAATTCCCATAGTTGTGATTTAACGGACTTCTTCTTTGCCATTTTTTTAGCTCCTTCGTTTTTTATTATGTCTTAAGAATACTCACGGCAAAATCGTTTAACAACCGTTTGAGGTGTTTATGTAAGCGTGTACATTTTTTGTATATTGCTTACTTTAAGCAGACTAATAAGTTCATAAATAAAAAGAGTCAGTCGTGGTCTGATAATAGACAACTTCTGTCTCTTTTGAATAACTAACATATTTTCATTTCGTTTAAATAGGCAATAATAATGAAATCTAGTACCATACTTAATGGAAACCTTGAAGTCATATCAAGCTCACCAAAGTAAGTGTTTGTAATATAAGCTTGAAGGGATAAACTTACTTCTTTTTGTAAACGATTTGAGTGGCTACCAGTTATGGCGATCGTTTTAACGTTCCTATTCTTTAAAATATGGGCAAATTCTAACATATGTAAAGTCTCCCCACTATATGAAACTAGTATGGCTATATCATTTTCTGTTAAACTATTGGCAGCACTACGTAGCTCGTCCCAATCAGTTCGCGCATTACATAACTTTCCTGCAAACATGAGTTTTCTAGAAGCGTCAACACAAGCGGGAAGTGAGTTACCAACTCCGAATATTTCAACATGTGTACTTTGCTTTAGATAATTAGCAGCTAGCTTGATCTTTTCTTCATCAATATATTCTAATGTTTTTTCCATTTCTTCTTTCATTCTCTCCATATGTGTATTAAGGAGATAGGAGGTAGAGGAAACTGGACTTTGAACTTTATTTGTTTCCATTGAAAGAGTATATTTTAAATCTTGAAACCCACGAAAGCCTAATTGCTGGCATGTTCTACTAATTGTTGCTGTCGATACATAAAGCTCTTTTGATAATTCATCAAGATTCAGCTTCGTAATATAATCCGTATTTTGTAAAATATAATCCAATACTTGTTTTTCAAGCTGGCTAAGTTTTTCTCTATTTTGTGATAACCGTTTTAATAGTATTTGCATAAAATTTCACCTACTTTTAGAGAACTAGAAATATACCTTATTATATAGGAAATATTCTGAATGAAAAGAAATATAGATTGAGGAGCAAGATGAGAGATATCTCATGTGAGGAAGTGTAGTTGAGATATGTAAAAAAAAGGAAATGAATCCTATTAATAAGGGTTCATTTCCTTTTTTATCTATAAATTAAAATTCACCAGTACCGTGATTAAACATCCAATGAATGCCAAATTTATCTGTTAGGCTACCATAAGCTTTACTCCAAAATGTTTCTTGAAGTTCCATTTCTACTTTACCGCCATCACTTAATTTAGTAAAGACAGATCTAAGTTCTTCTAAATCCTCACTTAAAAAAGATAAATGAATATTATTACCTTGGTTAAAAGGGAAACCAGGGAAAGTATCAGAGAACATAACGTTGCTACCGCTAATGTTCAATCTAGTATGCATAACTAAATTTTTCGCTTCTTCAGGTAGTGGGTATTCTGGATTTGGGGGTGCTTCACCGAAAGTCATAATTTTTGGTGTTTCTGTGTTAAATACAGCCGCATAGAATTCAACTGCTTCACGTGTATTACCATTAAAATTTAAATAAACATCGATTGGCATTTATTTCACTCCTAATGTTATGTATTAAGACTTTAAAAGCCTACAAATCCATTCTATCCAAAAAAAGGTAATATAACAAACTAATATTTGGGAATTTTATGAAAAATTCTGATTTTTTGAGGTGGGATGAAATAATAGTGGAGTTTTAATTAAGATGGGTAATTGTATTAATCTAAGGGGGATAATTAAAAATGGAGAAACGCAATTAAAAATGGGAAATAACAATTAAAATCGTGGAATTTCAATTAAAAATGGGAAACGGCAATTAAAATCGTAGAAATCGCTATTAAAATAGCTACAACCCAATTAAAACAAGGACATAACCAATAAATACATCAAAACAATCAAATTTTATAAGATGTCATTAAACTACTTCCTATATTGAAGTATTTTTTTCTGTAAACTACTTCCTTATTAAGCTAAAACAATTTTTACAAAAAAAAACGCTCCATTTTGGACTAACTCATCAACACTGCCAATGTTTAGGTGGGAAATAAGTAGAAGTTTGTCGGAAAGATAGTAAAAACTGATTATTCTGGCTACTTCCTATACCATATTTTTACCTATTTCAAAAAGAATAGACCTCGATTGAAAATTACAAATTGCATCTTTTATTTAATATAAACTAATATAACCCTAAAATGTCTCAACCGATTAATGTAATTTTCCCGAGTTTATGAATTTTTTTCGAACTTCCTCGACTGAATATGTCAAAATTCTCTTTTTTTCTACTTGATTTCTTTAAGTTCACTCCAAACTGAATATGCCAAAAGTCCGGATGAATAACCCATTATGATTATAGAGTTAACGAAATTAAAATTAATATAGTATCAAATTTATTAATAAAGCATTAGCAATTTATTGGTTCAGTTTTGCTTGAATCTATTTTTATTTTAATAGATTCAGAACATTAAAGTTTACTGTAGAGGAGATTAAAGATGAAAAAGAGAAAAAGCTTTCCTTACAAAGTCTTTGCAACGACAACTTTAGCTTCAATGTTATTTACATCAACTGGATTTGCTGAAGGAACAAATGAAAATCAGGTGCCGGCTCCAAGTTTAGATGAGATTGCAAAGCAGGATCAAAAGATTTTTGCTGAAGAACAAAAACAAACTGGGGAAAAAGCTGTAGACCCATTTGGCTATAAAGAATTAAATGATGCTCATGCTTATAAACCAAATGACAAAGTACGTGTAATCGTTGAGGTTGAACAGCCAACAATTGCTGATGATTCTACTCAAACTAAAAAAGCACGCTTTAAAGAAAAGCAAGATCAAGTCATTTCAAAGATTTATAAGGAAAGATCCGTACCTAAAATAAATCAACGCTTTTATGAAGGATTTAATGGCTTTAGTTTGGAGACTGAATATCGTAACTTAAAAGAAATTCAACAAACACCAGGCGTTACGAATGTACATATTGCAAGAAAGTTCCAACCTTCAATGGGAGCAAGTAAAGAATTAGTACAAGCTCAAAAAGTTTGGCAAAGTTACGGATATCAAGGTGAGGGATTGTTAGTAGCGGTAGTCGATACTGGTATTGACTATACGCATAAAGACATGACAATCACTGAAAAAGGAAAAGCAAAAGAAAAATGGAATCAAGAAAACATTAAAAGTAAACTAGCTGAAACAAGTGTAGGAGAAGTTTGGTATAGTGACAAAGTTCCAACTGGATATGACTGGGCGGATCATGATACAGATGTCATTCCACATGGTTCTGGAAATGAACATGGTATGCACGTATCAGGTACAATTGGTGCAAACGGTGATGATGCAAATGATGGAGTAGAAGGCATTGCCCCAGGCGTGCAGTTACTAGCAGAAAAAGTATTCTCTGATACCGCAAATGGAGCGTATGAAGACGACATCATTGCCGGGATTGAGCATGCGGTAACAATGGGAGCAGATGTCATTAATATGAGTTTAGGAACTGATTCAGGATTTGTTAGTGAAGTAGATGATCCGATCCAAAAAGTGATTCGTGAAGCGACTGAGCAAGGTACGCTGGTAGTTGTAGCTGGTGGGAATTCTGCTTATAGTACACAAAATAATTTGCTGCAATCTTCTTTAAAACCATATGCCGAAAATCCGGATATTGGTACAGTTGGGGAACCAGGTGTAAGTCCTTTTGCGTTATCTGTGGCTTCATATGAAAATTCAAGTATACATATGAGTACGCTAAAAGAAGAAAATGGATTGCAACTTCCATACCAAGATCAATCACAATATAACTTTAATTTATCAAAAGTATTATCACCGCTTGAATCTTATGAATTGGTTTATGTAGGGGAAGGTAAAACTGCCGATTTTAAAAATCTTCCTGACTTAACAGGTAAAATTGTAGTAGCAAAACCAAATGAAAGGTATGCTACTTACTCTTATATTCAATCAGAAGCAAAGAAGAAGAACGCAAAAGCGGTCATTCTTGTTCCTGCTGCTGATGATATTGACTATCCGTTAGTTTATTGGAGTCCTTATTTTAATATACAAGCAGTTACTACAAGTAAAGCGATAGGTAATGCATTAATTTCTAAGTTAAAAAGTGGTTATGTTGTAAAAATGAAACCGTCTAAAGGGGTATATGTTGAAAACCCGGATAAGAATACGATGTCATATTTCTCATCTTACGGGGCTCCACATACATTAGACTTTAAACCTGAAATCTCTGCACCAGGAGGAAATATTTACTCTACTGTACCAGGGAATGGCTATGAGGTTATGAGCGGTACATCAATGGCATCTCCACATGTTGCTGGTGGTTCAGCCTTAGTTTTACAATCGCTTTATGAAAAAGGATTAAAACATTCAGAGAGTACAGCTTTAAAAGCGAAAATTGCTTTAATGAACACTTCTAAACTAGTACAAGATCCTAGTACGAATAATGAAATTCCGTATTCTCCACGTATTCAAGGTTCTGGTTTAATGCAAATTCAAAATGCAATTAAAACGCCTGTACTTGTGACAAGGGAGAAAACTCCGCTAGAACAAGCTGGAGCAGTTGCACTAAAAGAAGTTAACAATAATATTCACTTCAAATTAAATGCAGAAGCTCTACAAAATCTGAATGTAAAAGATTTGGAATATCAAGTATATGTAGATGTATATACAGATGGCAGAGAAACAAAAGAATTTGACCTAGACAGTGATGGGAAGTTAGAGTCAAAAGAATATTTAACATTAAAAAGTGAGCGTATCCAAGGTGCTACGGCAACTGTTAATGGCGAAGAAGTAACAAGCACAGAAGGAAAGACGTTAAAAATTAAACCAGGACAAGAAAAAAATCTTGATGTTCAGATTCAACTTCCATCAAGCTTAAAAGATGGTTCATTTGTTGAGGGATACGTACGTCTAGTTCCTTCTGGAAAAAATAGCGATTCAGCAGTACCATTATCAGTTCCTTACATGGGGTATTACGGCAAATGGGATCAACCAAAAAATATTGATCCAGCAGCATATGAGAAAGATGCATTCTTAGGTTATACAACGCTTTGGAATGATGAAATTGGAGCAGAAGGGGTATTCCCATTAGGTTATGATCCAAGAGCAGGAAGATTTAATATGGATCGAATTGTAATGTCTCCAAATACTCCATTGAAAGAAGTATACCCATCATTTACAGTGCTTCGTAACTTAGCTAAAACAGAAATGTACGTAGAAAATGATAAAGGTGAATTACTTCAATACTTAGGTGATTTTAGTGAATATACTGGTAAGCCATGGAAATTCCGTAAAAACATTATGTCTTTTAGAGACTATTTGAATACTGGATATGGTTGGGATTTAAAAGATCAAAATGGACAAGTAGTGAAGGATGGCATTTATAATTATGTAATCAAAACAACGCTTGATTATAATGGGGCAAAGCCGCAAATCGTAAAACTTCCATTGCATATTGACTCAGTTGCTCCAGTTGTTTCGGATATAAAGGTAACACCTAAAGGTGGCCAATACGAAATCTCATTCAAAGCGGATGATGTTGGAAGTGGTTATAATGGAGCAATCGTTTGGTATAACGGTAAATATAAGTCACTACCACAAGGAGCAACATCTACTCTAGTAAAAGAAGAACCAAAGAGTGTTGTAGTATTAGGAGCAGACTATGCACTAAATCAAAGTTATACAGTTTGGGGAGATCCTTCTTATATTAACGAGGAAATGCTTGTTAGCTACTTCAGTGTATATCCAAATAAAAATGTAAATGCAAAAACACCAGCAGGAATCAATGCTTTTGCAAATAACAATGTAAATTGGAAAATTTATATTAAAGATGCTAACGGTAATGTAATTGATTCACTAGATGTACAAAACGAAAATGAAATTCACTTGAATTGGACTCCAGAAGCAGATGTTCCAAATGGTACGTATACAATATCTGCGGATGTATCTAGTAAAGATGGATTCAAAGTTTCAGTAAAACCACAAACAATTACAGTACAACAATAAATAATCAAAAAGTAAAGTGTAGGGAATATTTTTTCCTACACTTTTTATTTTTAACAAATTTTTAAATGTAGAAAGAACTAAAAAACAACTTTAATTTGGTTATTAATATGATTTTCTAAACATTTGGTTCATAATAGAGAATAATAGTATTTTGTATGTTTTTTAGCAGAAAGGTGTTTAGTAAATGAAACATTTAACAATCTTATCAAAAATTGAAAATTATATGGATCGCTTTACGCAAGCCGAAAAGAAAATCGCTGTATATATAATGGAGCATGCTGAAATGGTTCCCAACTTAACAACTAAAGATATCTCTAACAATACTGGAGCTAGTGAAGCAAGTGTTGTTCGATTTTGTAAAACAATAGGAATCGGTAGTTTTAAAGCCTTTAAAATAGCATTAGTTCGTGATTTGACTGTAGCTGAAATGAATATTAATGATTTTTCTGTAATGGATAAAAAAGACACACCGTATGATTTATTTAATAAAGTAACTTATGTAAATAAAGCCGCTATTGAAGCTACAGTATCAACTTTAGATAAAAGAGAATTAGAAAAAGCAACAGATGAAATTGTAAAAGCTAAGAAGATTATATTTTATGGGGTAGGCGGTTCAGCTGTATCAGCTATGGACGGAGCATATAAATTTGGGAAAATTGGCTACCATGCCATTATGTCTCCTGACTTCCATATGGTAATCACTTTAGTAGGTCATATGGAAGAAGGCGATATTTTTGTTGCCGTTTCTAATTCAGGGAAAACAAAGGATGTATTAGAGCTTGCTCGTTTTGCTAAGAAAAAGGGAGCAACGATCATTGCGATTACTAAGCTTGGCAAGTCTCCGTTATTTAAGGAAGCTGATATCAAACTTTGTACACCTGACATGGAACAAGATATTCGAATTGGAAGTATAGCTTCTAAAATGGCACAACAAAATATAATCGATTCATTATATGTCATATGCTTTAACCGAATCGGTAACAAAGTATCTAGTAAACTTCATGAGTATAGTGAAGAAGCAGGTAAATTAAGAAGGTAATCTCAATCTAGTCAAGGAAGATAGGTAAAAAAAATTTACTTATCTTCTTTTTTGTTATACTGATGAGGAAAAAAATGTCAAAATTTGAAAATGGAAATTAACATTAAATAGTTACAATTACATGTATTATTTTTCATTTTTTATTTTAATACAATTTTAATAATTCTAAAGTTCTAGTTATAAAAACTAGATAAAAAGATTAATACAAGACTAAAGATAGATGTTGTAAAAAAGCAAGTTATAAAAATTGACGAAACTCGACGTGCTTTTATGTGATAAAGTAAATTTTTTGTAAAAATATTGCGAATTTTGTAAGTATTTGATGAATAAAACCCTCTATAATCCTTAGAATTTTTAGAATATTATTAAAATGTACTTTGAAAATTATTAAGGGGGGCTTATTTTGAACAAGTTTGTAGTAACTAGTTTTGCATCAGTAATGGTTGCCGGAACTTTATTTTCTGGAATTCCATTAAAAACAGCATCATCTGAAAGCTTAAGTAAAGTACATAGTGCATTAGCTAAGCATTCAAAAAGTACTTTAGATTTATCGTTAGTTAATGACGAAAAGTTATTAGATGCATTAATTAAACGTGGTGTGGTTTCTGCTAATGCTTCAGAAGCACAGAAACAAGCTGCATTACAAAGTTATTTAGCGGTTAAAGGTCAATCGGATCAAGTAACAGAAAAAGATCCAATTGCAAGCAAAGTAAAAAAAGCAGATGCTGCTAAACACGGAGAATTTAAAGACTTCAATAATGGCCTATTACACGGAAACGGTAAGAAAAATGGTCAATTAAAAGGTACTCCTGATCCAGTTCAAGAGTCAGCTTCACCAGGAATTCAAAAGAAGGGTAAACTTCTAACATTAATGGTAGAGTTTTCTGATTTTTCTCATAACAATATTAAGAAGAATGAAACAGACAACTGGTACCCAGATTTTACTCAACAACATTATGAAGATATGATTTTTGGTAAAAATGGTGTGAAAGGTCCAAACGGAGAAACGTTCCTTTCACAAAAACAATATTATGAACAACAATCTGGTGGAACTTATACAGTTGATGGTAAAGCATTTGGCTGGTTAAAAGTACCAGGAACTGCAGCATATTACGGAAAAGATTCTAAAACTGGACATGATAACGTAACACCAGGTGGATCAAAACAATTAGTAATTGATGCTTATGCTGCTGCAAAAGCTGCAGGAGTTCCTTTACAAGATTACGATTTAGAAGATCCACATGATTTAGATGGAGACGGTAACTACTGGGAGCCAGATGGTTTAGTTGATCACCTTCAAATCATCCACTCAGGTATGGGACAAGAAGCTGGCGGTGGATCACTAGGAGACAACGCAATTTGGTCTCATCGTTCTGCTAAATTCGTTGACCCAGATGGTCTTGGAAAAGGTTTACCTGGTTTCTATGACTACACAATGATGCCAGAAGATGGTGCAACAGGCGTATTTGCACACGAATATGGACATGATTTAGGTTTACCAGATGAGTACGATACAATTTACTCTGGTGCTGGTGAAGCTGTTGAATATTGGTCAATCATGTCAGCTGGTTCTTGGGCAGGTAAGGTTCCGGGAACAGAGCCAACAGGTTTCTCTCCTTGGGCAAAATCATATTTCCAATCAACATTAGGTGGAAAATGGACTAACCCAACTGTTGTCAATTGGGAAGATGTATCTACTAAAGGTACTCAATTCTTATTAGATCAAGCAAATTCACCACTTGGACAAAACAACCAAGCTGTTCAAGTGAATTTACCGAAAAAAGTTTTACCAGTCAATAAACCGGCTGCTGGCACATATGAATATTGGGGTGGACAAGCAGACGAAATGGATAACAGCATGGTTACTTCTGTAGATTTAACAGGAAAAGCTTTAGCAACATTAACGTTTGATGCTTGGTACGATATGGAAGAACAATGGGATTTCGCATTTGTTCAAGTTTCAACTGATAATGGTGCAACTTGGAAATCATTAGGTAACAGCCACACTAGAAGTGATGTTGTAGCTGAAGGATATCCAACAATCTTAAATTCAATGCCTGGTTTCACTGGAAAATCAAATGGATGGGAAGCACAAAGCTTTGATTTATCAGCATATAAAGGCCAAAAAATTCAGCTTCGCTTACGTTCTGCAACTGACTGGGGTACTTCAAATATTGGATTCTTTGCTGATAACATTAAAGTAGTAGCAGATGGTGCAACAATTGTTGATGATGGTGCTGAAAATGCAACTTCTCCATTCACATTAAAAGGTTTTTCAAAATTCGATGGAAACAAATATGCAAATCATTACTACTTATTAGAATGGCGTAATCATAAAGGTGCTGACGAAGGTTTAGCTCATATTAAACGCGGAAACTCTCTATTAAGCTATGATGGTGGTTTAGTAGTATGGTATGTTGATGATAGCTTTACAGAAAACTGGACAGGTATTCACCCAGGTGATGGTTTCTTAGGTGTTGTTGATGCTCACGATGATACAAACTTATTATGGAACTATGGCGCTGAAGCATCTTCTCGTTTCCATGTAGCGGATGCAGCATTCGGATTAAATCCGACATCAGGTTATGACATTTCTTATGCAACTGGAGAAGCATTTACATCTCCAAGTCAAGAAGGTGTCTCTTTATTTAACGATAGCAAAGACTACAATAATGCATTCTTACCAGATGCTGGTCGTAACATCGGACACTATGGTTTAAAAGTTCGTGTTAATGGTCAATCTACTGACAAATCAGTTGGATCAATCGTAGTGTATAAATAATAATGAACTGAAGAAAGGCAACTTAATGTTGTCTTTCTTTTTTTGTTTTTAAATGATTAATAGGAAACCATTAGATAGACTAAAAATATATTACTTTTATACGAAATATAATTTCATGTATTTGAATCGCTATATTGACATTTTATTTCGAAAGTTTAAAATGATAACCAAATAGTATAAATCTAATAGTAGGAAGAAGGAAAGAGACTATGCTAGGTATATCAATCTATTTATCTGAAAAAAATATTGAGAAGAATAAAAAATATATCGAAATAGCAAAACAAAATGGATTTCATTCAATTTTTACATCGTTACACATACCAGAAGATGACCCTTCAACTTATAAATCACTTCTTCAACTACTTGGAACATGGGCATTTGAAAATGAAATGGAGCTTATGGCAGATATTTCAGCAAAATCACTTACACATTTAGGGTTAGATTACTCAAATGTGGGTGAATTACAAAATTGGGGTGTTACTGGTTTAAGAGTAGATTACGGATTAAATGAAAAACAAATAGCAGATCTTTCTAAAAAAATGAAGATTGCACTTAATGCAAGTACACTCTCGCCTGCATTTTTAGACGAATTGCTTAAATATGGATTACAAACTAAAAATGTAGAAGCTTGGCATAATTTTTATCCCCGTCCAGAAACTGGATTAGCAACCACTTATTTAATCGAAAAAAACAAATGGCTAAAAAGCTTTGGAATTTCAACAATGGCATTTATTCCTGGAAATGATGAAATGAGGGGACCACTTTTTAAAGGACTACCAACTTTAGAAAAACATCGTGGAATTAACCCTCTGCTAGCTTACTTAGACTTAACTCAAAACTGTTACATTGATAAAGTTTTAGTTGGTGATATTAGTATAAAAATAGAAACGATGGAAGCTCTTTCAAAAACGGAGGACTATATGGAATTAAGATATAAACCATATTCACAAGATGAAGAAATCCTTTCCATTGTAGAGCAAGTTCATACGAATCGAGAAGATCCCGCACGCGACGTTATTCGATCAATGGAGTCTAGACTATATGGAAGCTTTGGTAAGAATAGTTTAAAGCCAGTAAATACAATTACTCGCTCAGTTGGATCTGTGACAATTGATAATGAATTATATGGCAGATATGGAGGTGAGCTACAAATTATGCTTACTAATCTACCCAGCGATGAGAAAGTAAATGTAATAGGAATGATTATTGAAGACGATCTATCATTATTACAATATATTGGAGCGGGTAAGAAGTTTAAGTTAAAGCGTGTCTAAATAACACGTTTCAGTCTGAAAATCAATTTTTTAGAACTTTGTCTACAAAAAAAGCGTGTTTAAATAACACGCTTCTTTTTGTAAGGTTAGACTGAACTATTTAGAAACGGTATGATAAAGATACTTACAAAATATTAGTTCGAATGGTCGTGGAAAAATGGACGATAAGTATTATGATAACCTATTGAATATAAAAACAGAGGGAGAGCAAAAAGGATTTAACGAATCTTTTCATTATCATCGATATGAGCCAACACCTTATAGCGCTTTACAACAACTATTTAAACAATACATACTTTCCAGCAATGACCGAATAGTTGATTTTGGGTGCGGTAAAGGAAGATTAAATTTCTATATAAATAGCTTGTTTAATGCTACTGTTGTTGGGATTGAAATGAGTGAAAAATATTATAATGAAGCGATTGAAAATAAAAAGAATTACATAAAAAAAACAAAGATAAGTGAAGACAAGATCCTGTTTTATTGCTGCTTGGCTGAAGATTATCAAATTAATCCATTAGATAATTATTTCTATTTTTTTAATCCATTTTCAATCCAAATTTTTATGAATATCATAAATAATATTTTAATTTCAGTTGAGCAATCAAAAAGAAATGTTGAAATTATTTTGTATTATAGTTCTGATGATTATATTTATTTTTTAGAAAACCAGACTGCCTTTGAATTAAAACAAGAGATCCTATTAGCAGATGCTTATAATAAAAATCAAAATGAGAGATTTTTAGTCTATCGATTAACTTACTAAGTTTATAAGATTCAAGGATTTATTGGTCGTTATGGAGAATTTTTTTAAGTGGGATAACAGTAAACTAAATAGTCGAAAGGAAGAGTTCAATTTGAATAACATTAATCCTTTTATAGAATCATTTAAAAATACAAACCAACAATTAGCAGGTAATGGATTTAGAAATATCCAAGTACTAAAGGATGCATTAAACGAATTCAATGGTAGTGAAGAAAGCGATCTTTATGGAGCAGGGAATTTTATTGAAGATTTTCAAGAAAAAATGGCAGAGTTTTTAGGTAAGGAATCAGCAGTGTTTTTTCCAAGCGGTACGATGGCGCAGCAAATCGCATTAAGAATTTGGTGTGATCAAAAAGGAATTAATAAAGTTGCTTATCATCCTTTATCACATTTAGAAATTCATGAAGAAGATGGTTTGAAAAAACTACATGATATACAGCCTATTTTACTAGCAGATAAAAGTCGTGTTATTGAGTTAGAGGATGTTTTAGCAATGGATGAGGAAATCTCTTGTTTATTACTAGAATTACCACAACGAGAAATTGGTGGACAACTACCTTCATATGAAACACTAGAATCAATTTCTTCATACTGCCGTGAAAAGGGAATTAAATTGCATTTAGATGGTGCTAGATTAATGGAAATTCTCCCATACTATAAGAAGAAAGCTTCTGAATTATGTAGCTTATTTGATAGTGTTTATATGTCATTTTATAAAGGCATTGGAGGAGTAGCAGGAGCGATTCTTGCGGGTAACCGAGATTTTATCGACGAATCAAAAGTTTGGAAAAGAAGACATGGAGGAGATTTAATTAGTCTTTATCCTTACATAATAAGTGCAAATTATTATTTTGATCAAAGAGCAAATAAGATGGGGCAATACTATGAAGATGCAGTAGAGTTAGCCAAATTTTTTAATAGTTGCCAAGCAATCAATACTGTCCCAACTATTCCCGTTTCGAATATGTTTCATGTCCATTTTAATGCTCCGATCGAAAAGGTTAAAAACATACTTCAATCGATTCATGAAGAAACAAAAATTGGTATTACCGGTAACTTAAGACCAGTTAATGAGGAAGTTTGTTATTGTGAGATTAGTATTGGAGATTTATATTCAACAATTTCTAAAGCGAATCTACACAGTATTTTTAACAATTTAAACGAAGAAATGAAATCACTATAAACCAAAATTGTTTAAGCAATGAATTTTTAATATAAATGAAAAAGGGAGTTGACTTAAATGCAAAAAATTACAACGTTTTTAATGTTTGAAGGACAAGCAGAAGAAGCATTGAATTTTTATATGTCACTATTTAACAATTCAGAAGTTGTGAATATTTCGCGTTATGGTGCAGATATGGGTGAGTTTGAAGGGAAAGTAATCCATGCTACTTTCACATTAAACGGCCAACAATTTATGTGCATTGATAGTACCGTTAAACATAAATTTACGTTTACACCAGCTGTTTCATTATATGTGACTTGTGAAACTAATGAAGAAATTGAAAATGCATACAAACAATTAAGTCAAGATGGTGAAGTATTAATGCCTTTGCAATCATATCCATTCAGTGAAAAGTTTGTATGGGTCAATGATAAATATGGTGTATCTTGGCAATTAACTCTCGCAAAAAGTTAATAAAGAACTGTAAGAAAAAATCGTGTTGGAAACAATGACACGATTTTTTTTAGTGTCAGTAATCTTATTTTTTAACAAAACAGCCACTATTTTTATAATATCAAGTTTAAAATAAGAAGATTTATTGCAAACTTTTACTATATGAATTTTTATAAAGGTGAGAATTTAACTATATGAATGAAGTAAATATGATTACTGAAAAAGAATTTGATGAGCAATTAATTAATAAATATGCAAGTTTAATGGCATTAGGTAATGGTTACATAGGTTTGAGATCTTGTCATGAAGAAGACTATGAAGGACAAACTAGGGGGATGTATATAGCAGGTATCTATAATCAATTATCTCCGAGTCAAACGACAAAGATTGTGAATCTTCCAGATCTAATTGGAATGGAAATTGAAATAAATGGTGATATTTTTTCGAATGCAACTGGTCAATTTACATTTTATGATCGAAAATTAAATATGCTGACCGGCGAATTAATAAGAGAGGTAATTTGGAAGAATAAAGATGGAAATCGATTCCACTTTTTGTTTCAGCGTTTTATTTCAAAGGATGATTTACATTTACTTGCATCAAAGATTACTGTCACAGCTTTAGATTGTAATGCCAAGATTAAAATAAAAACAGGTATTAATGCTGAGTGTGTCAGTCAACAAAAGAATGAACTTACAGAAGAATTAGTAAGAATAATGGATAATAGAATAATGCATGGTGTTTATCAAACTACTGAGACTAAACATAAAATTGCGATCGCAACATGCTGTGTAACTCCTGATGAGAGTGAAGTTTCATATTTTACGTTAAATAATCAGCTTCTAGCCTCAATTACACAAGATCTCGTAGTAGATCGAACGGTTGAGTTTTCAAAAATTAGCTCAGTTTATACCTCTAATGATATGTTACGAGAAGATCCTTCTGCAGCTTGTGTTAATACTGTACAGAAATTTTTATCAGAGGGTTATGATAATTTGAGAAATAGTACGACTATCAAATGGCAGGATTTTTGGAAGCAAAAAAGAGTAGTCATAACCTCAAAGGATCAAGCAGATCAGTTAGCTCTTGATTTTTCTTTGTACCACATAGAAGCAATGACTCCTGGACATGATGATCGATTGAGTATAGGCGCAAGGGGGTTAACTGGCGAGGGCAATAATGGTTTGATATTTTGGGATACAGAAATGTTTATTGCACCGTTTCACTTATTTACTGAACCAGATATTGCTAAAAGATTACTAAGATATCGCTATCATCATATTAAAGAAGCAAAAGTAAATGCCTATCAATCAGGTTATGAGGGTACTTTATTTCCTTGGGCAAGTGCTTTTTCCGGAAAAGAAGAAACACAAAAAGGTTCAGCGAATAATACAAAACCCGAGATTGTGCAAAGCTCAAATTTAGCAAAATCAAGTGAACATATTGTAGCTGACATTGCATTTGCTGTCGTACAATATTATGAAAATACACTAGATGAAAGTTTTATGGCCAATGATGGACTTGAGCTACTCAAAGAAACTGCACGCTTTTGGGTGAGTAGGACAACTGATAAAAATGGTGATTTAATCATTAAAAATGTCATCGGTCCAGACGAATACACAGATCAAGTAGATAATAATGCCTATACGAATTACATGGCTTTTTATAATGTGCAGAATGCGTTAAATTATATGGGAAAATACAATGATCCTGATGCAGAATTAAAGCAAAAATGTACTGATTTTTTAAAACGATTATATTTACCAAGCCAAAATGATGAAAATGTCATCCCACAAGATGATACATTTTTAAGTAAACCCGAGATTGATTTAACTGAATATAGACAATCCATTGCAAGTCGGGAAATTCTATTAGATTATTCCCTAAAAGAACTTTATGAATTACAAGTGTTAAAACAAGCTGATGTTGTCATGTTGCTCTATCTTTTCCCGGATTTGTTCTCAACGGAAATCGCTAAAAAGAATTTAGAATACTACGAAGAGCGTACTGTTCATGATTCTCCAATAAGTAAAGCAATTCATGCAATTGTTGCTGCAAGATGTGACTATCAAGAAGAGTCTTACCAATTATTTCAAGAAGGATGTTTAATCGATTTAGGACCGAATCCAAAATCATCAGATGATGGAATTCATGCTGCGCCTATGGGAGCAAATTGGCTAGTAGCAATCTTTGGCTTTGCAAATATCTCCATGGACATAAATCGTTTAAAAATTGATCCAAAATTACCTTCAAATTGGGATAAAATGATTTTTCCTTTCCTATGGCAAGGAGCAAGACTTGAAATAACAATTGCCAAAAAATCGATAACAATCACAAAGGAATACGGTCCACCAGTATCATTAGAAATTAATGGTGAAACTTATAATTTAACAGATAAAATAAAGGTTTCTCTTTAAGAAGATAAAAAGGAAAAAACAAAACACAATCTTTCATTGAGATTGTGTTTTGTTTTTAAATCTACTCTTCATACAATTCTAATGGTAAACCATCAGGATCCTGGAAAAATGTAAATCTTTTATTTGTTAACTCGTCAATTCGAATTGGTTCTACAAAGACAGCATTTTGTTTTAAGTATTGAATACTTTCTTCTATATTAGACACAGTAAATGCTAAATGGCGTAACCCAACTGCTTCTGGATTTGTACGTCGTTTCGGTGGATTAGGAAAAGAAAATAGCTCAATTTGTCCATTTTCTCCAATACTTAAGTCCAATTTATAAGAGTCTCGCTCCTCACGATAGGTTTCCTTAATTACCTTACATCCTAATAAATTTATGTAAAAATGCTTAGATAATTCATAATTTGAACAAATAATAGCGACATGATGGATATTCTTAATTTCCATATTAAAACTCCTTATTACTTTGATTTACTAAAACTTTTCCTAGTTTATCATGATTAGTCCAGTTTGAAAAAAGAATACATTCCATTTAGACAGTATAGTTCATAGTTTTAAGTGGAAAAATGAATTGTGAAACTGTAAAACTGGGAAAAATTCAAAAAAAATAATGGGAATAATCTCCCATTAAGTTTTAGAAATTTATCTTCTTCTTTTTTTATCATCTTTTGCTAAAACCTGTACTTTCTTTATAACTTCTAGTTCTACAATTACATGCACATGTTTATCATTTATTTGATTAACACTTAATACTTTACCTTTTCGACCTTTAATGGAAATAGTATCTCCTTCAGAGGGGACATTTTTGAGTAGTTGGTTTAATAGTTCAACGTTTTTCTCGATATAATGAACTACAATCATATAGCTTCAACTCCTCTAATCATTCTTATCTTTATACAATATTTAAGGTTAAATAAAATAAGAACAAATTTAAGCTGATTATTTAACAATACAAGTTCATATATTAAGGAAGAACTCCAAATAGAAGACTGTTATATTATTTTTTGGAAAATTCAAACAAATACTTTCTATTTTATAAGTTATTTAATACAATTTAAGAAAATAACAGATTGTGAGGGAGCCAATGCATAAGAAAATTTTATCAATAATTGTGATAAGTATGCTTCTAGTAGGATGTAAGCATGGCGAAAAGTCTGTAAAAACAGTTAAAAATGATGATAAAAAACCTTCGAATGAACATGTAATTGATAAAGGAGAAATTGATACGATTTATGCTCCTTTAAGTGGATTACCAATAAGTCAGGCTAGTGAACAGAGACCTGTTGCAGTTATGGTTAATAATTATTATTTAGCTAGACCTCAAAGTGGATTAAGTAATGCTGATGTTGTTTATGAAATTTTAGCAGAAGGAGATATTACAAGATTTCTAGCTATTTTTCAAAGCAATATTCCCGAGAAAATTGGTCCTGTAAGAAGTGCGAGAGATTATTACATCAATTTGGCAAACGGTTATCATGCATTATTTATATGTCACGGAAATAGTCCTAAAGCGAAACAAATGATGGATTCAGGGATGATCGATGCATTAAACGGACTGATCTACGACGGTACGTTATTTAAAAGAGACAAAACGAGAAAAGCACCTCACAATTCTTATATTTTGAAAGAAGGTATTGAAAAAGGAGTTGCTCAAAGGCATTATTCTTATTCAGAAAAAGTTACTCCATTAGATTTTACGCAGAAAGACTTAGTATTTGATAATTCTTGGAAAAATGCTGGTGAAGTATTTATAAAATACTCTCATGATGCAAGAAATAATGTGACTTACAATTATTCGAATTCAACTAAACAATTTCAGCGAGTTCAAAATGGAATTGTAGCAAAGGATGCTTTGAACGGGAAAGAGCTTCAAATTAAAAATATTTTAGTCGTAGAAGCTACTCATAAAATTATTGATAGCTATGGTCGCCGTTCAATTGATCTCGAACATGGAGGAAAAGGATATTATATTGTTGATGGAAAGTATATGAATATACAATGGAAGAATGTAGATGGCCGAATCATTCCGTTTACACTTGATGGAACTGAAATAAAACTTTCACCAGGTCAAACTTGGATTAACTTCGTTCCATTTTTAAAAGATGTAACAATTAAATAAAGTACATTAAAGCAGATAATTTTATATAATTATCTGTTTTTTATTGCTAAAGGATGAAAAGTAACACCGCCTAATGAATGTTGAAAGTTACACTTAATAAGCTGAACTACGTTTGACCAAAAAAAATTACGATGGTACGATAAAAATTATTATTCATTTATATATGGTGGGTAGGGGGCGCAGGAAGTGGCTAGTAAAATTGAAAATATAAGATTAGTAAATGAGCGTTATAAAAATCTAAAAGCGGACTGTGAGAGTTGCTTTGGTCTATGTTGTGTTGCATTACCTTTTGCTGCCTCGGCTGATTTTGCTAATGATAAAATTGCAGGCAAACCTTGCCATAATTTAAAATCAGACTTTCGTTGCGGAGTTCACAAGAATTTAAGAGAGTTAGGTTTCAAAGGCTGTACTGTTTTTGATTGCTTTGGAGCGGGACAAAAAGTATCTCAAGTAACCTTTAATGGAAAAGACTGGCGACAACATCCAGAATTGGCTAATGAGATGTATGAAGTATTTCCAATTATGAAGCAACTGCATGAAATGCTTTGGTATTTAAATGAAAGTTTGACGATTAGTGCTGCAAGTGAGATTCATAATGAAATAAAAACAGTTTTAGAAGAAACTGAAAAATTAACACTTATGGACCCTAAACTAATACAAAACTTAGATATCACAGTCCACCGTGCAGAAGTTAACTCTTTACTTATACGTGTTAGTGAGCAAGCAAGGACTGTGGCTTTGAAAAAATTTAAAAACAATAAAAAACGTCAAAAAGCTACCGGTAGAGCTATAGACTTTATTGGTGCTAAGTTAAAGGATGCGAATTTTATCGGAGCTAACTTAAGAGGAGCCTATCTAATTGCCGCTGATTTAAAGGGAGCCGATTTAAGAGGTGCTGATCTAATCGGTGCAGACTTACGAGATGCTAATCTGAGTGGTGCGGACCTTACAGGAAGTATTTTTCTTACTCAAGCTCAAATTAACTCAGCAAAGGGAGATTATCACACTAGAATACCAGAAACACTTAAAAGACCATCTCATTGGTGAGAAAAATAAAAATGGACCATTTTGATGGTTCATTTTTTTTAACGTGTGGAAATAAAAACAGAGGAAATATTAAAATAACTTCCTCGTGACGGGTTCATGAGTAAATAAAACAGCAGAAATATAAAAAGAACTTCCTCATGACGGGTTCATGAGGAAGTAAAACAGCAGAAATATAAAAAGAACATCCTCATGAGGGATTCATGAGGAAGTAAAACAGCAAAAAACAGAAAAGAACTTCCTCATGACGGATTCATGAGGAAGTAAAACAGCAAAAAACAGAAAAGAACATCCTCATGACGGGTTCATGAGGAAGTAAAACAACAAAAACCTGAAAAGAACATTCTCATAACGGGTTCATGAGGAAGTAAAACAACAAAAACCTGAAAAGAACTTCCTCATAACGGGTTCATGAGGAAGTAAAACAGCAAAAACCTGAAAAGAACTTTCTCATGACAGGCTCATTAGGAATTAAAAACAGCCCAACCGCATTTTTTCAGAGTGTTGAAATATAAAATGGTCAAAAGGGAAAACGGACATTAAATTGAACATTTATTTAATTATGAAATTATTATTTTTGGACGATCTATTAATGGTTTTAATTGTTAATATGTTTTAGTAATTTCATGATTCCAATAATCACTAGTAATGATTTTTTTCAGAAGTTAAATATATTATGAGCTAATTTTTAGAAAAATAAATTGAGTTGATTAGTTTAATTAAAGTTCGATATTAGTTGACCTAAAGCTGACTAATACTCAACAGCTTGAAAAAATGAGCCATTTTAATGGTTCATTTTTTATTATATACATACCAAGAAATAGCAATTAAGTAACCGATAAAAGGTGATGTTCCATAACCCATAATCGGTACTGGGAAGTTTCCATAAAAGCTTGAAAGAATACTAATTAAAAAATAGATACCCAAACTAAATGATAATGGTTTTGCACTGTTAGGCGGAAATAAGAAAAATGGCATTAATAAAATTAAAAGTGAAATTATCGCTAAGACTAGCCATCCGATTCCCATTTCCTTTACTAAACTTAAAATGTCCTCTACATAAGGAACTGGGGCAAGTTGGTCTAAGTGAGACCAGCTAAAGATAATTAAAAGTATAAAAACAATTAATAGGAGTATTTGAACACTTTTATTCTTTATAATATTTAGTAATAGAAATGAGATGGCGAACGTAAAAGCTGTTAGTTGAGATGCATCTGGTTGAAAAAGTAATAATACTGTAAAGATTAATGCAAAACCAAAAGTAAGCCAAAATGGTTTTGATTTCATTAAGCTTGATAGTTGAATTAATAATAACGGAACTAAAACTAAAGCGATATTAAATCTTAATGGACCAATTGCTATCCAGCGGTGTACACCGTGTAATCCATTGTCCAAAAAGGTAAGTAAAAATAATATGAGTATGCATGTAATGACAATGATATTTGTCTTTTTCTTTGCGGTTCTCTTATCTCTAAATAGTACTAAAAAGGAGATGATTCCTCCTACAATAGCAATTAAAATATTTTGAGCGTAAATGGACGGGGAAACTTGGTTATCGATCATGGCAAGTACTCCGATTATCATTGCTGGCATGGTTATGACGAGTGGTAATAAGTTTATTTTTTTGAAAGTAAGCATCTTGTTCTATATGGCCTTCCTTTAAAAAGTTTTATATTTGTTTAATTATATTGCGTAGTTTCTCTAACCCCTCGGCTAAATCATTTTCGCTAACTAGTGAGTAACTAATCCGAAATGAAGAGGTATCTGTATTATTGTTAAAACAAGCTACACCAGGTAAGAATGAGATATGTTCATGATTGGCTTTTCTTAATAAATTAAAAATATCTAGATTGGATTTATTAAATGTAAGCCACAAATTAAAGCCGCCATCAGGGATCCGAAAATTTAATTGATCATTAAGAGATGAAAGTATTTCAACACTTTTATCACGCCGAATTTGTAGTGCAATTCGTAGTTTTTCAACGTGACTTCGCATTCGATCTGTTCGTAGAAATGGTAAAATCGCTTTTTGTGTTAGCAAAGGGCTACCGACATCCATTGAAGCTTTAACCGCAAGTAGCCATTCCAGAACTGGTCCATTTGCCAGCATCGCAGCAATTCTAACTCCGGGTGCTAAAGTTTTACTAAATCCTTTAATGTAGATGACGTGGTCTGATTGATCATAATATTTAATTGGGTAATATTGAAATGTTTTTTCGAAATAAATATCACTAAATGAATCGTCTTCAAGAATAAAAAAATGATACTGTTGTGCTAGTTCAATTAATTCTTTTCTACGACTATTACTCATTGAGATTCCAGTTGGGTTTTGAAAGGTAGGGTTAACATAAATTAATTTTGGTGTAAATTTAATGCACATATCTTCAATTAAGTCTGATCGAATTCCCTCTTCATCCATCTCGACAGGTATTATATGAATCCCCTTATTGATAAAAATATCAAGTGCACCACCATAGCATGGACTCTCGACTATAATTGAATCCCCAGGTTTTAATAGTGCTTGTGCTACTAAGTCAATTCCTTGCTGAACCCCACTTGTAATAATTAGATTTTCAGCTTTAGATCGTATTTTTTGAAATTCATATAAATGTTTAATAATTTCCGTTCTTAATTCAATATCTCCTTGAACCGGTCCGTAGGTTGTTAATATTGAAGCATCATTTCTTAATAGTTTTTGCATTTCATCCGCTAAAAATTTATTAGGAAGCAGACGTGGATAGACAACTGCTTTTGAAAAATCATATTTTAACTGTTCTCTATTTATCAAATATTGGGATCGTACAATATTGATTCCTAAAGTCTGTTGCCAGTTATTACTTGGATCAACTTGTGCTGTTTTTTTTACTTTCTTACTAATAAATACTCCTTTACCTGGCATCACTGTGACATAGCCGTTTGTCTCTAACCATTTATAAGCCTTTCTAACGGTTAAAACGCTTATTGAAAGCTCCTCAGCCAGTATCCGTAAAGATGGTAATTTTTCGTTAGATAAAAGTAGACCACTTTGTATGCTACCTGCAATTTGAGTGCCTACTTGGAGATAAATCGGGACTGTTGATTTTTTATGGATTTGAATTTTCATAGATCACCACTAGTTTTTTAGTATTAAATTAATTAAAAAAAGATCAATCGTCAATGGAAAAAGAGCTAACTGTTATATGCTCTATTATACTGTTATACTCCGACTTTAATATAATACTTTTATCAAAGGGGTGATGAAATGATCATTATTAATTATATTTTTATTTGCATGATTTTCGGTACAACTTTTCTAGCAATAAAATTCGGAATTGAGTCAGGCGTTTCGCCATTATTTTCAGCCGGCATTCGATTTACATTAGCAGGACTGATTGTCATTTTATATTTCCTTTTTAAAGGGGTAAATGTGAAGAAATTTATTTTTTCAAAACGAATTATGTATATTGGATTCTGCTTAACTTTTATGACATTTTCAACATTGTATTGGGCTGAGCAGTATATAACATCAGGGTTAGCCGCAGTTTTGTCTGCAACTGGCCCAATGATGATTTTACTTTTCCAATTAAGGAGAAATAATAAGGGAATTGAGCGCAAACAACTAATAGCGTTATTAATGGCTTTTGCAGGTGTAATTTTTGTCTGTTTACCTGGGATAAGTCAGCATGTCTCTTACTTATGGGTTGCTGCTTGTATCGCAGTATTATTAGGAGAAGCTTTTTACGGATTTGGATCAATTTCCTCAAAAGAAATATTAACAGAATACAGTACTGTATCACCATTTTTAATCAATGCTTTTCAAATGTTATATGGTGGAATATTTCTACTATTAGTGTCGTTTTTATTAGAAAAACCAAAAATTGAAAGTTTAGGTTCTTGGGACGCCGTGTGGCCAATATTGTATCTTGTATTTATAGGTTCAATAGGGGGACATGGATTATACAGTTGGTTATTATCTAAAACGAACCCGGTCTTCCCCTCAACATGGCTTTATGTATCACCATTAATTGCAAGTGTCCTAGGTTATTTCGTAATGGACGAACCGATCAAACCAATTATGGCGATTGGTGGCATACTAATCTTATCCGGTGTATTCATTGCAAATTGGTCAACGTTTTCTATGTATAGAAAGCAAGGAAGACTTTTAAAAAAAGAAGTGAATATTTCAAAGTAATATCATTAATCTAAAACTAAAAAAATAAAGAAAATCCACATGGAAAATGAATTTATCCTGTGGATTTTCTTACTTTAATTAATTATGATTTTTGAACAAATGCCCATTTACCGTTTTTATTCATGCTGAAGAAAAATGATTTTGTCAATTATACAAGGATTCTTTATTGGTTGATTAATTCTTAAAGGGCATAGCAGAATTTAATTAAGTAAACTTTTTTTGAAGTGGAAATCAACTAACATATACTTTCTTAACAAAATATAGTAATATCTGGTCCCTAAATTTATATAAATTATTGATTATTTTACCAAGGAATTGTGAAAAATAACTTGATGCAGAAGAAATCTGATCGATTATACTTACACAGTTAAATAAGAATAATTTTAAAAGATTAATAAACGTTGTGATACAATGGATTAGTCATCTTTGAGTAAATATATGAAACAACCATTATTATTTATAATGATAGAAAATAGAAAGTAAGGTAAAATTAATGAATAAATTTTCTAGTTTAGGTTTAAGTGAGGAATTAACTGAGTATTTAACTGAATTAGGGATAACAGAGCCTACTCCGATTCAAGAGAAGGCAATTCCAATTGTATTTGAAGGTAAGGATTTAATAGGACAGGCGCAAACAGGAACTGGTAAAACATTTGCGTTCTTATTTCCAATCCTAGAAAGAATTAATTTAGAATTACCACATACACAAGCATTAGTCGTTGCTCCAACAAGAGAGTTGGCCCTTCAAATAACTGCTGAAGCTAAAAGGATTGTTAGTGAAGATTTTGGAGTACTTGCTGTGTACGGCGGACAAGATGTTGACCAACAAGCTCGTAAACTAAAAAGTGGTGCACATTTAATCATTGCAACACCTGGTAGACTTTTAGACCATTTAAGACGAGGAACAATAAAATTAGATAAAGTTGATTTCCTAGTGCTCGATGAAGCAGACCAAATGTTACATATTGGATTTTTACACGAGGTAGAAGATATTATCAATCAAACTCCTGTGTCGAGACAAACCTTATTATTTTCTGCTACAATGCCAGATCAAATCCAATCACTTGCAAAGCGTTACATGAAAAAGCCAGAAATAATTAAAGTAAAAGCTAAAAGAATTACACTAGATGAAATTGAACAATTAATTATTGAAACAACAGATCGCGGTAAATTTAATGCATTATTGAATCAAATCAAAGAAGCAGAGCCGTTTCTAGCAATTATTTTTTGCAGAACAAAAAGAAGAGCTAATAAATTAAATGAACAGCTTAAAGGAAAAGGTCTTTTATCTGAAGAATTACACGGAGATCTAACCCAAGGCAAGCGCGAAAAAGTTATGAAAATGTTCCGCGAAGCTAAAATACAATATCTTGTAGCAACAGATGTAGCAGCTAGAGGAATTGATGTCGAAGGTGTTACTCACGTATTCAACTACGATATACCATTGGATACAGAAAGCTATGTACATCGAATTGGAAGAACAGGACGTGCAGGAGATACTGGTATTGCGATAACATTTGCTACTCCAAAAGATTTTCAAGATATGAGAGTAATTGAAAAAGAGCTTAATCTTTCAATTAAGAGAATAGAAATGGAAAGAGGAGAAAGTTCAGGCAGAGCGGATCGAACAGAAAATGCAGGCAGAACAGAAAGATCGAGAAATGCAGGTAGAGCGGAAAGAACGGGTAATGCAGGCAGAACTGATAGAACAGGAAATGCCGGTAGAGTAGAAAGAACAGGAAATGCAGGCAGAGCAGAGAGAACGGGAAGTGCAAGCAGAGCAGATAGATCAAGAAATGCAGGTAGAGCGGAAAGAACAGGAAATACGGGAAATTCAAGAAGTACAGGGAAATCAAGAAATGAGGGCAGGTCTGGTAGGAGAAGTAGATAAGAAAAACGTGAAGAGTAGGTAGGGATTTAATTATTGTAGGCATACTCTTATAAAGTGATTTTGGGAATGGCTTTTCCCTTAAAAATAAAATAAACAGGTGATTTAATGACGCAGACTGGTTTTCGAGAGGAAAAAGAAGTTCACAACATGGAGGAATTGAAAGTCCTTATTGAAGAAGCAAAGGAGTTTATTCAGTATGGAAAAGTAGCCAATTATATTCCTGCTCTTGCAAAGGCAAATAAAAAGGATTTATCATTGGCTGTGTTTTTGCCTGATGGACGACATTTTGAAGCTGGTAATACGAGCATTCGTTTTACTTTGCAAAGTATTTCGAAGGTAATTTCGCTAGCTTTAGTTTTAATGGATCGTGGAGAAGATTTTGTATTTGAGCGAGTAGGGATGGAGCCTACAGGTGATCCGTTTAATTCAATTGCAAAATTAGAAGTTAGGTCTGCTGGAAAGCCGTTAAATCCAATGATTAATGCGGGGGCTTTGGCAGTTACAAGTATGATTAAAGGTCATAGTATAAATGATCGCTTTAATCGACTATTAAACTTTATGAGGGTTTTAACAGGTAATAAAGATCTTTCTTATTCGAAAGAAGTTGCTACATCTGAATTTGAAACAGCGCACTTGAACAGATCGCTTTGTTACTTTATGAAAGAGTATGGAATTATTACTGAAGATGTTGAATTGTTATTAGATTTATATACAAAACAATGTTCAATCGAAGTAAACTGTTTAGAAATGGCGAGAATTGGACTTATTTTCGCACTTGATGGTTGGGATCCAATTTCTAAAGCGCAGCTTATACCTGAAAAAGTAGCAAAGATTTGTAACACTTTTATGGTTACTTGTGGGATGTATAATGCATCGGGTGAGTTTGCGATTAAAGTTGGAATTCCTGCTAAAAGTGGTGTTTCTGGTGGTGTTATGGGTGCGGTACCTCGCCGATTTGGAATTGGTGTTTATGGACCGTCACTTGATGAAAAAGGAAATAGTATAGCTGGTATTAAATTATTAGAGTTACTGGCTTCACGATATAACTTGAGTATTTTTTAATATAGAGGGCTGTCCATAAGTCAGATTAATTGACGAGTGGGCAAGCCCTTTTTATGTTGAGGTGGGGTATCTTGTCAGTATTATTCATTTGTGATGAATTTTACTGCTACTCTTTATAGTAAACTAGCAAATTTTTTTCGTTTTTTATCAGATTAGAGAAAACTTAGAGCAATTTTGCTATTATTCCATATGAAATTAGCTACTTCAGTACAATTATTATGTTCTAATTCCTTTACCACTATAGTTATTTTTCTACCTTATTTGCGATTCTTGGGATTTTAATTGCAGTTCATCGTTTATTTGCATCAATTCTTCATTTAATTGCAGTTCGTCTTTTATCACACCAATTCTTCGTTTAATTGCAGTTCATCGTTTATTTGCACCAATTCTTCATTTAATTGCAGGTCGTCTTTTAGTGCTTTCTTAAAGTCAGTTTTACATTTTATCAAGTTCCTCACTTTAGTGATAAAGTCCCAACTCCCCTTTAATTTCTCTCCTTAGTCCTGCTATTCCATAATCATCCACATATAATGAGGTCTTTAGTTTCCCTTTTTTTGAATATTTTGTGTATAGTAAGGATAGACGCAAAAAAGGGAGATAGGAAAATGGACTCACTATTATTACTTTTTATTTTAGGAATCGGTGCAGCAGTAGTTGGAACATTAGCAGGTGGTGGAGGATTAATTACTCTCCCGATGATGATTTTTCTTGGCATTCCTATTCAAACGGGTATTGCCACAAATAAGTTTGCTTCAGGTTTAGGGTCGTTTAGTAGTATCCTTTACACAATTAAAAAGAAAGATTTTAAGGCCTCAGTCATTTTTCAATTTATATTCGTTTCGTTTATTGGTGGGGGAATTGGTGCATTTGTAACGAGTATGTTAGATGAACAGGTAATGAATATCGTGGCATTAGTTTTATTAACTGGTTCGTTATGGTTAACGTTTGCAAGTAAAAAGTGGAACTATGAAACTACGAATAAAAGTGGTGTTGAAAAGCAAACATTGTTAGATAGGGGTATCTTAACGGGGATTGGTGTTTATGACGGGGGCTTCGGTCCAGGTTCTTCAACATTTGCAATCTTGTATTTTATTAAAAAAGGATTTACTTATGTTAATGCAGTTCAGTTGGCTAGAGTATTAAATTTTGGGAGTTGTTTATCAGCATTTATCATATTTTATATGACAGGGCACTTCCAATGGAAAATTGCTGTGACGATGGCTGCTGCTTCAATTGTTGGTAATCAAGTAGGGTTAAGATTTGCAGAATTTGTTCCAATGAAGCTAGCCAGAATTCTATTAATTTCAGTTTCTGTTTTATTAATTGTTCAAGTAAGTTTAAAGTTATTTGTATAAACAAAAAGGTCTGTAGGTATATACAGGCCTTTATTTTTTTACTTAAAGGTAATTTTTACCTCTTAGTAGAATAGCTTAATTAATCAAAATTGTAAGAGGTGACTGTAGTGAATCTGAAGGAATATCAATGGGTAAAAGAAAATCGTGAGGCATTGTTAAATTTTTGTGGTGAATTAAAGCCAGAGGATTTTACTCGTAAATTAGACGGGTTTGGTTTCAAAAGTGTTAGAGAAACTTTACTACATATGGCTGAATGTTATATTGCATGGATTGGATCTTTTATATTATTGAAAACGAAAAAGCCAATTACGACGAAGGAAAACGTTGTAAATCTTAGTCTTGATGATATTAAATCAAGATTTGATCAAGCTGATTTATTCGTGAGTGAATTATTGGATATGACAGTTGACCGTTTGAATAAATCAATTGTTAGAAAGATTCCATGGAGAGAGCATAATGAAGAAATATCTATCACACCGATGAAATTGCTAGTACATACGATCACACATGAATATCATCATAAAGGACAAATTGTCGCGATGGCTCGACAGATGGGTTATATTCCACCTAATACCGATGTTTTAGGTACAGAGGATTAAGGGGGGAATAAAATGAATTTGAGGTTGGCAGAAATAAAAGATATAGATCAATTAATTAAGATGAGATGGGACTTTACTTTAGAAGATTACGAGACTGGAAGAATGAAAGAGAGCGAATACAATGACTTTTACAGTGAATGTCGTGATTTCTTACTAAATGCAATAAACAGTAAACAATGGTACATATGGGTTGCTGAAATAGAAGGTACAATTGTTTCCCATATTTATATTGAACTTATTCAAAAAGTACCTCGACCTGGTAGAGTGACTAAACCTTTTGCTTTCATGACGAATGTATATACATTAAAGGATTATCGAGAGAAGGGGATTGGAGGAAAATTAATCTCCCAAGTTAATAAATGGGTAGGCGAAATGAACTTCGAATTTGTTATTGTTTGGCCAAGCGAACAAGGTGTTAATTTTTATAAGCGAAACGGTTATAATCAATGTATTGAAGCAATGGAGTATTTTCCAAATTTAGATAAATAATCTAGGAGAATGATTTATGAATCAATTAGATACAGCTTATATAGACACTCCGTTAGGTACATTAAGGATCGTTGGGAATGAAAAAGGAGTAGCATTTATTGATTTTGTCAAAGAAGAGAATGACGAAATTCAAAAAATAGTGCCACCTTCTTTGAAGAATGCAGGAAATGAATTGATTGAATATTTCAGTGGATTTAGGAAGGAATTTAGTATTCAGTCAATTGCAAAAGGAACTCCTTTTCAAGAAAGTGTGTGGCGGGAATTAGTTAAAATTAAATATGGAGAAACTGCTTCATATGCAGATATTGCTAATCGTATAGGGAACCCGAAGGCAGTAAGAGCTGTTGCGAATGCAAATGCAAGAAATCCATTAAGTATCATCGTTCCATGCCATCGCATTATTGGGTCAAATGGTAAGCTAACAGGCTATGCTGGTGGACTGTGGAGGAAAGAATGGCTCTTAAATAGAGAGCAGGGAAGAGAGACGTTTAAATTGTAAAAAGAAAGAGCAGGAATAAAGGAAGTGTTAAGAGTGAATATCACTCCGGCTTCATTATTCTTGCTCTTATTTATTCTTTTGGCTCGTTATCGTTATTAATGTTTATTTCGATATTTGTTTCAATATCGTCATCAATAATCTTATCCGCGAATTTCGCTTTTTTCCTTAAATTGATGATTCTAGTTATATTAACAATCACTACTTTACATATTGCGTATGTTGGCACAGCTAAAACCATACCAAGTACACCTGCAAAGTTACCAGCGAATAATAATAATAGAATAATCGTTAAAGGATGAATATTTAACTTTTTCCCCATGATATATGGTGAGATTAAGTTGGAATCAATTTGTTGAACAATTAAAATGATCAGTACAACGAATAAAGCTAATTTAGGAGAAATTAGAAAAGCAACGATCACTGCAGGAGCTCCACCAATAAACGGGCCAAAGTAAGGGATAATATTTGTAATAGCAGCTACTAACGCTAAAATTAAGGCATTAGGTATGCCGATAATACTATATCCAATAAATGTTCCAATTCCAACAAAAATACAAACAATCGTTTGACCTTGAATGTAAGAAGCCAATGTTTCGCTTGTTTCATTTGCAATATGAATTGCTTCATTCCTTAAGCTTTGTGGTAAAAAACGAGACATCGCAGCTGGAAATTTATGACCATCTTTAAACATATAAAACAGTATAAATGGAACTGTTAATATGATTAACGTTACATTACTTAAAATATTGAAAAATGCACCAATTCCACCAGTTATGCCACCGATAAATACTAGGGCATAGTCTGCAACTTTCTTTTCTAAATCTTTAATTTCAACGTAATTTTGACTTCCTAACCATTTCTCTAATAGGCCAATCTTATTTGTTGCTTCATTTACAATTGTTGGCATATTATTTACCAAATCTTTAAATTGTTCAGTTAAGGTTGGGAATACATTAATGATAGATACTACAGCAATTAGGATTAATCCGAGATAGAGAAGAAGAATGCCTATCGAGCGGGGCACTTTTTTTCGCTCTAAAAAATCAACTATTGGTGCAAATAGGAAATATAGAAAGATTGAGACAAGTATTGGCGCAAATAAAGTACTAATTAAAATAGCAATTGGTTGAAATAAGAATGATATTTTTGTTCCAACGAATAAGACTAAGAATAATAATAGTAGTTCGATCGTCCAAAATAATAACTTAGAGTTTTTATACAATTAATATCCTCCCACTATATTTTAATTAAAAAACTATGTATAAATACCATATTATAACAAAAAGAGATGCTTGTAAAAGCATCTCTCGGTGTATAGATAAAATACAAAAAAATGATTTTCATATTCAGACTGTTGACAAACTAAAAATTTAATAACTAGACTGTGAGGTTCTTTTGAAGTACACTTTACTGATTTGGGTCAGTTATTGTTTGCATTGTACCTGTTTTATGCTTGTTGCCACTGTAGAAACGGAATAAATCACCGTAAACAATATTATCTGAAAGTGTTAGCTCTTTTTTGGCTTTATCAATTAGTAGTTTCGCTTCTTGATCAGGAACTTCTACTTTTTCAGCAGTTAATCGATTATAAAATTCATTAGAGCCAGCTACATAATAATATTTACTTGTAACGAAGCTGCCATCACGGAAAACAATGAATTCCGAATAATCTGGGCTAAATAGATCTTTACCAAATTCAATATCTGTTTTTGTATCAACGCCTAACAGATGAAGAATGGTAGGTTTTACATCAATTTGACCAGCAACCTTTGAGATCGTTTGACCTTGTTTTTGCTTAGGTAAATGAATAATAAATGGCGTACGTTGTAAATCCATATGGTCATATGGAGTAATTTCGTCTTTACCTAAGAACTGAGCCATTGCACGATTATGGTTTTCAGAAATACCATAATGATCACCATACATAACAAGAATTGTATTATCATATAGACCTGATTTTTTCAGACCTTCAACAAAGTGTTTAATTGATTCATCCATATATCGTACTGTTGTTACATAACGATCAAGTGTCTCGTCACCAGAATTATATTGATCAATGTATTGATCTTGTGGATCAAGTACGAAAGGATAGTGGTTTGATAAAGTTAAGAATCTAGTATAAAACGGTTGTTTCACTTGTGATAAAAGAGGAAGTGATTGTTCAAAGAAATCTTCATCCTTTAATCCCCAGTTTACAGAGTTTTCATCGGTAATATTATAATCTACTTCATTAAAGTAGCGATCGTAGCCTAAAGAAGGGTACATTACATTTCGATTCCAGAAGCTTTTATTATTTGCATGGAAAACAGCTGAATAATAGCCTTGATATTTTAAAATTTCAGGAGTAGCCATATATTCGTTATTTGCATGTGTAAAATAGACAGCACCGCGGTCTAATGGATATAAAGAGTTATCAATAATGAACTCAGCATCAGATGTTTTTCCTTGACCAGTTTGGTGATAGAAGTGGTCAAAATAATAACTTTCTTTAATGTATTTATTTAAAAATGGAGTTATTTCTTTACCATTAACCTTTGCGCCAATTGTGAAATTTTGCATTGACTCTAAAGAAATAACAATAACATTTTTACCTTTATATTTACCGAAAAGCTTTGCATTTGCTTTTGCGCCGTTACTATTTACATAGTTTTCAATTTCAGTTAATTTACTGCTATCTGCAAAGGCCTTTTGTGTTGAAGTCTTTGTTTGAAGTGATAAATCATAACCTTGGTAAACATATAATCCAAGATTTTTTACTAGCATTTCACGATCAAACGAACGAGTAAGCAATTCAGGTCTTTCCATTTCAGCTAAACCTAAGTTTAAAACTGCAATTGCAATCGTTATTAAATAGTAAGTTGACTTCATAAATGAAGGTACACGACCAGTGTTTGAAAATTTAGGAAATTTCTTTGAGATCAAATATAGGATAAGAATATCAATAAACATAAATAGAATTTTAAAGCTTGCTAGTTCTTTTACACTTGATCCTAAATCACCCATATTACTAGTTTGGAACAGCACTGGTAATGTTATGAAGTCGTTAAAGAATCCGTAAAATAAAACGTTTCCACATAAAAGCAAGGTTAAAATGAAATTAATCAATAGCGCGATCGTATTCCGTTTTTTCCCTTTGAAAAAAAGTGCGATCCCTACAAGGAATAATGAGGATGCCAAAGGGCTAATAAATAATATTACATTTTGAAAGACTGTATCAATTTTTAAATCGAATCCAAACAGAGTAACAATATACGTTTTTAGCCAAACTACTAACGCAACCAGTAATACGAATCGTACACGTGAAAATGTTGCTTTAATTGAAGTAGGCATAGTCCTAATCCCCCTTAAATACAAAACAAACTAGCGGTTATTCACTAGCTTTTCTTTAAATATGCATCTCTCTAAGTCGTCAAAATTTATCGTACTCCGTTTAATTTTAAAAATCAATAGGAAATACGATTTCGTTATGTAAATCTGTTCGACAAAATTTATAAAATAAAAAGAAATAGGCCACTAGTAAGCCTATTTCTTTTCATTTTATGGACAACTATCTTATTCTATGCTTCTTAATAATAATTTTTTTAACATTGGTTTTAGTTGAAGTCTTAAATCTTCTGCATTTGAGGCGATTAAGTAATGGTGCTGATAAATATTTTTCATTAATTGTGAAGTTTCTTCTTGATGTTCTTCTTCCTCAATGAATGTACCGATTACCTCAATTCCAAGTTTTCTAGCTTGTTTAACTGCTTCATGTGTATCGATAATCCCATCCTGGAAATAATCTAATGCTGAAGGTTCGCCATCTGTAAACACGAGCAAAAATTTATGCTTTTCCGAACGTTTAGCGAGTTCTTCTGAAACAATTCGAATCATTAAGCCGTCACGATTATCCTCTTCTTCTTGAAGTTGCATAATGTTTGGACCTACTGAAGGCGATAAAGAGCTTGAAAACGGAATGACTTGATGTAAAATATTTGGTTTGTCTTCTTTTGTTGCATTTGAAGCATCCTCCCAAAAGCCACTAATGCTATGAGAGATTTTTAATTGTTTTAATGTTTCATGGAATAAAATGACGCTTTTTTTCACTTCATCCATTTTATTAAACATCGATCCAGAGCAATCAACTAATAAGTAGAAAACGGCATCTAATTCTTTCGATTCAGTTTGTTTTTTATAAAACATTTTAGGATTTTCTTCTGTGAAAAGTCGAATCCATTTTTTATTTAACCTGCCATAGTATTTATCAGTAGGTGCATTTTGTTTATTTTCTAATGATTTTTCAATCGTTTTTCTTAGTTCTTTAACATCTTTAGATACCATTGAAGACAATGTAGAATACTGTTTCTTTTCGGTAACTGTTTGCCCAATTGCCTCTTTATATTTAATAGAAACATTACTATTGTATTTACCAAAAGGATTTTGCTGTGAAGAGGATGAATTCGTAGCCTCATATGAATCAGTTTGTTTTGACTTTTTATTTTCCCCTTGTTTGGAGGAACCAAATGCATTTGCAATTGCCTGATCGCTGGCCTCTTCTTCACGTGCAAAGTTTGCTTTAATAGAAGTTTTTGTACCACTTTCAACTTCAAATCGTAAAAAATTATCATCTGTTTCATTATTTTTGCTTTCTCTATGCCAGGTTGATAATCTTTCGTCTTCGCTATTTCTTTCATCAAGACCCTCTTGCTGGTCGTCATTTTGAAGCTCTTTTACTTTACTATTACATGAAGCTAATTCGTTAATTTTATTTAACGGTAAATAGCCAAAATATGTGTGAATCATATCTTCCTTATACAATGAGAGTAGTCTCTGCTGCACTCTAAATACAATGGAAGAAACATCACTTGTTTTCTTAGCTTCAAACGCTTGGAAGAGGATTGGTAAAATATCCTCGAGTTGTTCATTCATTTGATAAGTTAATTGAGTAGAAGTAAGTGAAAGATAAATTAAACAAAACAATTGATCTAATTGGAAATTACGCATTTCATTTGCTTTAAATTGTGATTGAAAATAATGTCTATATATTCTTTTTCTCGTAGAAAATAACTGTCTTGTACCTGGTCTTTGATGAATAATTAACTCTTCAAGTCGGATATCCTCAAGAAGGACAAACAATTGTGTGAAAAAACTTTTTAAATGAGTTTCCTGTAATTCCTTTAGTGTATCTTTGAATTCACTAAAATCTGAGTAATGTTTATTACCTAAAGCTTTTAAGTATACATCTGATTTCAAACCTTGTAGCTGTGTATTATACTCTTGTGTATCCCAAAAATGACTTACAGTAAATTTTTGCTCTTCATCGTCGTAATACGCCTGAAAATCAAATTCTAAAAATGAACTTCGATCTTTCGAAAGAGAAATCGATAAATTTTCCATTTGAAGAAAAGTGGAAGCGTCGATTTTTTTATTGTTAAAAATGATTTGTTTCATATGTTAATCATCACTCATTTCAAGAAAGAAAATAACTTTCAGCTAGTTCTCTAACAGTCTCACGCTCAATGTCATCACTTAATTTAGCGATAATTGTGCGTTCAATTGCTCGAAGTACTGGTATATGAACAGATAAATCACATGCGTCAAGAACACCGCGAATACTTGCTGCATCTTCACTAATTCTGCCTTCACTTGCTAATGGGATTAAATCACTTGAAAAGCTTGTGAATTTCTTTAGTAGGTCTTCATCTTTTAGTTCAGATTCATCTTTTAATAACTGAAGTAATGATTCCCCGTTAATGTATGGAACATCTATAATAATGAAGCGATTTTTTAAAGCTTCATTTAATTCGCTTGTTCCTACATATCCTTCATTTATTGCGGCGATTACCCTAAAGTTTTCGTCACCTTTAACTACTTCTTGAGTAAATGGATTTGTAATCATTTTTCGATAATCAAGTGCACCATGTAGTAATGGTAATGTTTCTGGTTTAGCCATGTTAATTTCATCGATGTATAAAATATGACCTTTTTTCATTGCTTTCATTAAAGGTCCATCGATGAAAACTACTTCAGATCCGTTCGAATTAGAGGCAATTGTGTTGTATCCAACAATACCTTCTAAATCTAAATCAACTGAACAGTTTATGCTATGCATCGGTTGATAAAGCAATTTTGAAAGAGTCTCAGCTAAAACCGTTTTACCACTTCCTGTTGGTCCTTTTAATAATATATTTTTACCAAGAAGAAGGGCAGTAATAGCATCTTCTAAAATCGTTGTGTCTTGAGAAACATATTGTTTTGTTCCGATTAATAATTGTTCTTCTTTTAAAACTTTTTGAATTTGTTCATTATATATTAAATTTAATTTTTCATTAATCGAATTAGAAAGATTTAGTTTTGTATTCATAATTACTCCTTTAAAGAAACATTGTTCAATTTGAGATTATTCATTTTTGTATTAACCATTGTATTATCGTATATCCGGATTGTGAATGTCTTGTCCACTTTTTTAGTGAATTTGCTAATACAGTAACTATCTTTTGAGTATAACAGTTTGTTGTTTAACTGGAAAGTTTTCAGAGTGAATTACTATATATATGAAGCAAATGTAATTTAGTGGAAAGAATTAGTTGTTTATATGAGTTAACTTCTTAATTACTTTGTTCAATGTTTCACAATATGTTCATAATATAAGTGAAAGTTTCAGTTCATCGTATGATAAATTAAATACGTAATCTGTTATATACTTAATTAACTTTCTGTATTATATGCAGAAGAGGAGGAGTAATACGATGGAACAATGGAGACAATTTGAAACTGGACGATGGGAAAAATCGATTGATGTAAGAAACTTTATTCAAAAAAATGTTAAATCTTATGTTGGGGATGAATCTTTTCTTGTTGGGCCAACAGATGCAACTAGCAAACTTTGGGATATAGTACTTAAATTATCTAAAGAAGAACGCCAAAAGGGCGGAGTTTTAGATATGGATACGAAAATTGTATCTACAATCACTTCACATGAACCTGGTTACTTAGAGAAAGAATTAGAGCAAATTGTTGGATTCCAAACGGATAAACCTTTTAAACGATCATTACAACCATATGGTGGGATTCGAATGGCTGAGGCAGCTTGTGAATCCTATGGATATAAAGTTGACGAAGAAATAAGCAAAATATTTTCAGAATACCGAAAAACACATAATCAAGGCGTATTTGATGCTTATACAGCAGAAATGAAAGCAGCAAGACGTTCGGGTGTTATTACAGGTCTACCTGATGCATATGGTCGTGGAAGAATTATAGGTGACTATAGAAGAGTAGCATTATATGGTGTAGATCGACTGATTAAAGATAAAATTGATACTTTAAATAAAACGACAAGTGTTATGTCAGAAGAAGTAATACGAGATCGTGAAGAACTAAATGAACAAATCCGTGCATTAAATGAATTAAAACAAATGGCTGCAAAACATGGATTTGATATTTCTGGACCTGCAACAAATGCAAAAGAAGCTTTCCAATGGTTATATTTTGGCTATTTAGCAGCAATAAAAGAGCAAAATGGAGCAGCAATGAGCTTAGGCCGAGTATCGACATTTTTAGATATATATATTGAACGCGATCTTGAAGAAAATACTTTAACTGAACAAGAGGCTCAAGAATTAGTCGATCATTTTGTAATGAAACTACGATTAGTTATGTTTGCTCGTACACCTGATTATAATGAATTATTTTCTGGTGATCCTACATGGGTAACTGAATCAATCGGTGGAATTGGAATAGATGGTCGTCCACTTGTAACGAAAAACTCGTTCCGCTTTTTAAATACATTAGATAACTTAGGACCGGCTCCAGAACCTAACTTAACAGTACTTTGGTCAGCAAAATTACCAGTCGGATTTAAGCAATATTGCGCTAAAATGTCAATTAAAACTAGCTCAATTCAATATGAAAATGATGATATCATGCGTCCGGAATATGGTGATGATTATGGTATTGCATGTTGCGTTTCTGCTATGACAATCGGTAAACAAATGCAATTCTTTGGTGCACGTGCAAATCTAGCTAAAGCATTGTTATATGCAATTAATGGTGGTAAAGATGAAAAGTCGAAAGCACAAGTAGCACCTATGTATGCTCCGATTACATCAGAGTATCTTGACTATGAAGAAGTAAAAGTTAAGTTTGATGTTTTATTAGATTGGTTAGCAGGCTTATACGTTAATACATTAAATTGTATTCACTATATGCATGATAAATATAGCTATGAACGAATTGAAATGGCACTACATGATGCAAATATAAAACGTACAATGGCAACAGGTATCGCTGGCTTGTCAGTTTGTGCTGATTCATTATCTGCTATTAAACATGCAAAAGTTAAAACAATTCGAGATGAGAATGGTATTGTCGTTGATTTCGAAATTGAAGGAGAGTATCCAAAATACGGAAACAACGATGATCTTGTTGATGACATTGCAGTTGAACTTGTTGAAAGCTTTATGGCTAAAGTAAGAAAACATAAAACATATCGTAATTCAATTCATACAACATCAGTTCTAACGATTACGTCAAATGTTGTATATGGTAAAAAGACAGGTAATACACCAGACGGAAGAAAAGCAGGTGAACCATTTGCCCCTGGTGCTAACCCATTACACGGACGCGATACAAACGGAGCGTTAGCATCATTAAGTTCTGTAGCAAAATTACCTTATGAAGATGCACAAGATGGAATTTCAAATACTTTCTCAATCGTTCCAAAAGCATTAGGTAAAGATGAGAGTACACAAAAATTAAACTTAGTAGCTATGTTAGATGGTTATACAGAAAAGGGCGGACATCACTTAAACGTAAATGTATTCAATCGAGAAACATTAATGGATGCGATGGAACATCCTGAAGAATATCCACAATTAACGATTAGAGTCTCGGGTTATGCAGTTAACTTCATAAAACTAACTAGGGAACAACAAATTGACGTAATAAATAGAACTTTCCACGGTTCTATGTAAAAATCCCTGTAATTCATGCCTAGTGAGGGAAATGCTTCACTAGGCTTTAATGTTTTTACTAAATTAGGAAAATAATAGTTAAGAGGTGAATGACAATGGTTTCAGGAAATATACATTCAATTGAAACTTGTGGAACTGTTGATGGACCAGGTCTTAGGTATGTAATCTTTACTCAAGGATGTTTATTAAGATGTCAATATTGTCATAACGCAGATACGTGGAAAATTGGAGTAGGTAAAGAAATATCAGTTGATCAAGTAATGAAGGATATCAAGACCTATATCCCATTTATGAGATCATCTGGAGGTGGCGTTACGGTTAGTGGTGGAGAACCATTATTACAATTAGACTTTCTATTAGAACTGTTTAAATCTTGTAGAAAAAATGGGATTCATACAACGATTGATACATCTGGTGGATGTTTCAGTACTGATCCAAACTTTCTATTAAAATTAGACGAAGTATTAGAATACACAGATTTAGTATTATTAGATTTAAAGCATTTTGATGAAAAAAAACATATAAAACTTACGGGAAAATCAAATGAGCAGATTAAATGCTTTGCTAAATACTTGGACAAGAGAAATATCCCGGTTTGGATTAGACATGTCTTAGTTCCTGGAATGACCGACTCTGAAGAGGATCTAATAAAACTAGGTGGCTTTATAGACACTTTAAGTAACGTGGAAAAAATAGAAATTTTACCATATCATCAATTAGGAGTTTATAAATGGGAAGTATTAGGATTAAAATATCCTTTAAAAGATATTCAACCACCATCAAATGAAAGTGTAAATCATGCTTATCAACTATTAACTCAAATGAAAGAATGTCAAACTTGTTAATAAAACTAATTACTTTGAACTGTCCTTTAAATTTTAGTAGGCGTCTAACATTTAAAGGGCAGTTTATTTTATAAGCTTTTTAAGATTATTTAGACGATTGACTAAAATAAATTTGAGGTTAGTGAATATAATGAAAAATAGTCATTTTTAGTTTCTTATTTTAAAGGGTGAATTTTTATGAAGGAGTTTCGATTTTCTTGGTATGTTTTACTAGATGATCAGAATGGAATCGAAGGGGGATCTTTTGTTCGAGGAGAAAAAATTGAAGATGAAATGCATCGAATAAAGGAAAAACTTAGTAAGGAATATTATGTTAGACCGTCCTCGGTTTATATTATTGAATCAAGTGAAATTTAAATAAGATATTGTAAATTTTGCAAGATGGTTATACGGAGCATTACTGGTTATAAAGTTATTCTAGAAAAACAAAAAAGGCTTCCTAAGAAAGCCTTTTTGAATAAAATTATTTGCCTATGCCATTAAAATTAGTATAACCTGCAGCACGATCAGCTCTTTTAAATTCCTTTGCATATAATACTTCTTGAGTAGAACTTAAATTACGTCTCGTTTTATCTTTTCGTTTATCCACAAAAAACACCTCGCTAAGTTATAAAATCCTTAGTAAGTCTCTCCATTTTTTGTGGCTGATATACTTAATTATGCTTCTTTTAAATGTGTAACTTCATGTTGTTGGTAATCTTCACGCATTGTATGCAATAAATAATTGTCTTTAGTAATTTCAAATAGATCGTAAATTTCTTCATTTTGATTTATTTCATCATATAGACATTTACGTGATTCATTTGCTAATGATGCGTATGGTAGTTTACTTGCAGCATAAAAAGAGCGTTTATTCACTTTACGAATACGCATAAAAATAGAGTTGATTCCTAAATCGTGAAATAACTCATGGAAGAAAGCGTCTTTTGCTGGTTTATTATAACCCATTCCGTGAAAAGGTTTGCCTAACCAAGTTCCTAAAAAGCCATATCCATCTTCAATATCATGTAAAGAAATGTTACCAATAGGGTTACCCCACTCATCTAAGATTGTTCTTGATATCATTTTTCCTTGTTCTTCTAGTTCGATTGCTTGTTTTGTGATAAATAAGAATTCTTCGTACGAATTTGCTTTATGGCGCACAAAGGGAAAGACATCAGGATGCACCATAAGTTCAAAAAGTACAGAACAATCTTGTAAATCTCGCTGTTTCAGCATCTCTACTCCTCCTCATAATAAGGGTAGCGAAAGAAGGTTACGCCACCCGCGAAATTTTTGTGAGGACTAAACAATAAAATTTAAAGTCCTGTGAAGTGCATTAATTATGAATAAATTATGAATAATTTTTTAATGCACCCTAAAATTTCGGGGTGGGAATCGAACCCACTAGGACCAGCGATTTACTGGTGGCTCACCATTTGCCTTTCCCGTTAAAATACTATATAAGAAAAGTGTTTTCACACTTTCTATTTAATTTACCGCAAACGTTCTTACTATACTATAATAAACGATTTTGTTCAAATTGCAAACTAAAATTATTCGATATTTTTATACACAATTCTACCATCTATGACAGTGAGTAATGGTTTAGCCATATAATGAAACGGATGATGGGACCATAATACTACATCACCGTCTTTACCAATTTCTAAGCTACCAATTCTATGAGATAAATTAAGATTTTTTGCTGGATTAATCGTAATTGCTTTTAAAGCTTCGAGCTCAGGTAAACCTTCTCGAACTGCTATAGCTGCACATACATTTAAATACTGAATTGGCGTATAAGGGTGGTCAGTTGTAATTGAAACACTTACCCCAATATCAGCAAGAGCTTTGTATGTAGTCCAGGATTTATTTTTTAATTCGATTTTTGAACGTCTAGTTAATGTAGGACCAACAGATACTTGAAGGTTTCGATCCTTTAGATGGTCAATAATTAAATGACCTTCTGTACAATGTTCAATTCGTATATCTAAGTTAAATTCTTCGCCAAAACGTATAGCTGATAAAATATCATCTGCACGATGAGCATGAATTCGTACTGGAATTTCTCTATTTAAAGCTTTAATAATTGGTAAAATTCGAAAGTCATCTGGGTTATGCGAGTTTTTAGCTTCATAGAATGCTTCACGAAGCATTCCCATAATACCCATTCTAGTAATTGATTCTTTATTCCCGTTACTGTGAGTTCTTTTTGGATTTTCACCAAAAGCGATTTTCAATCCAGACGGTTCTTGAATAATCATTTTATCGACACTTTTACCATATGTTTTAATTGTACAAGTTGTTCCACCAATTACATTTCCACTACCAGGCATAATATGAGCTGTTGTAATTCCATGTTGGATTGCATCAGTAAAAGCAACATCAAGTGGCAATATTCCATCCATTGATCGAATATGTGGAGTCAATACTTCAATTGTTTCATTCGCATCATTTCCAGCCCAACCAGTTCCTTCGTCATATAGTCCTAAGTGAGTGTGTACATCAATAAAACCTGGAAAAAGTGGTTTTCCTGCACATTCTATGACAATTGTTTGATCTTCAATCGAAAAAATCTCAGGTGCAATTTCTTTAATTTTCCCATTTTCAATTAACAAATCATGGTTATATAAAACTTGAGATGTAATGGGAAAAATGGTTGCATTTTTAAATAATAGATTCATGATAAATCCTTTCAAATACTAATTTAAAGTTAACAGTAAAGCTTCTTTTAAAGTTGGGAATTGAAAGTTATAATTAGTTTGAATGGCTTTAGAAGGCATAACTTTTTGGCCTTCTAAAACTAGCATACTCATTTCACCAAGTAATAATTGAAAGGCAAAATTTGGAACTTTCAATAAATTCGGTCGATGTAAAGCTGCTGAAAGGGATCTGCTAAACTCGTTCATTGTTACTGGATTAGGTGACACTAAATTGATTGGCCCTCTAATTTCGGTATTTTTTATCGAATGAAGAATTAGTCCAACAACATCCTTCTCATGAATCCAAGATATCCACTGGGTACCTTTTCCGATAGGACCACCAATAAATAATTTATAAGGCAAAATCATTTTTGGAAGTGCTCCACCGTTTAACCCTAAAACAAGACCAAATCTAGCGAGAATAGTCCGAATTCGCAGTTCCTCAGCTTTTCTGGCAACAGTTTCCCATTCTCTTACAGTTGATGCTAAAAAATCATTTGAAATAGGCTTGTCATCTTCATTAAAAGTTATAGATCCCGAGGTTCCATAAAACCCTATTGCGCTAGCATTAATAAAAAGGTTTGGACGATGGGCTTGTCTTTCAAACCATGTAATTAGTATATTTGTAGATTTTAAACGACTTTGTAAAATTTTGTCTTTTAATTGTTTAGTCCACCTACCGCTGTTTATTGATTCACCGGCTAAGTTAATGACTACATCAATGGACTCCCCAAAAGAATTCGAGGTTAATTGATCCCAATTAATATAAGTAATAAATGGATTAGATGATGTTCTTATATTTCTTGTGACAATATAACATTGAATTTCATGTCGAATAAATTCATTTATTAATTGAGATCCAATAAACCCTGTACCGCCTGTAAGAAGAATCTTCATCCACGCATCTCCTTAATACATAATATGATATTATTATTTTTATGTGTACATAAAAACAAAATTTATTTTGAGGTAAATTATGTCTATAATAACGAAAATTCAAGTTCAAAAAATAAATAAAGAACGATTTAATATTTACACAGATAGTGGGAATGGTGAAGAGTATTCATTTAGTGTAGATGCTGATACTCTTGTTAAATTTAACATAAAAAAAGGTCAATCATTTGAGCCATTTGAACTAGAAGAGATATTAAATGCCGATCAACTTAGAAAGGCATATCTTTCTAGCATTGTTTATTTATCTAGAATGATGAGAACAAAAAAAGAAATAGAACAATATTTAACAAAGCAAGAATTCTTAATTGATACAATACAAACAACAATTATCCGACTTGTAGAAGAAGGTTATATTAATGAAGAAAAATACGCTGAAAGTTATGTCCGTACGTCTATTAATACGACATTGAAAGGACCAACAATCATTAAGAATGAATTACTAGCAAAAGGTATTCACAATTCTGTAATAGAGAAAAGCTTAATTTTATTTCCAAAAGATAAACAAATTCAACATGCTATTTCACTTTGTCAAAAAAAGGTTTCTGCACTTTCGAAGTACTCAACAAATCAAAAAAAGGCAAAGCTTGAAGAACTGCTGAGAAGAAAAGGATATTCTGCAAACATCACTTCGATTGCAATTGAAGAAACACAATATGAAAGTGAAGAAGATGATGAATTACAAGCTCTTTTAATACATGCTAGAAAAGCGAAAAAAAAATATGAAAAATTAAGTGGCTGGGAATATACTCAAAAAATGAAAACAGTATTATTTCGAAAAGGTTTCCCAATTGATTTAATTGAAAAAGCAATTTTAATTTTAGAGGAGGAAGACCTAAATTAATTGGTTGTGTGTTATTAGCTTGATATAATAAAAATATCTAAATGATTTAGAGGAGACTTAAAATGGAAATTCCAAAACGATATAGTGATTTAACGAAAGATGAATTAGTTCAAGAAATCAGCAATTTGAATCATCAAGCTAGAAAAGCTGAACAAATGGATATGATCAATGAACTTGAAGTTATACTTCGTAAAAAAACGATGGCTCAATCATATTTATTAGACGCAAGTCAATTTATTCCTGGGGAACAATATGAATTAATTGAAGAACCCGGTGTATTATTTATGATCACATATATGAATGGTATTTTTGCTTGGGGGCATAAAAGCACTAGTGAAGAAGAAATAGGAATCCCAATCGCATTATTAAAGAAACCAGGGATGTAAAACCCCTGGTTAAATTTCTATTCATCTCGATTACTTTTTGCCATACGATCTCTTGGATTTGTATTAATGCTCCCATTTGGACGGATCGAAGCATTTTGTGATTTGTAATCTATATTACCATCAATAGCCATATCATGCTTTTGTTTTGAAAAACGTTCACTTTTTGTTGTCATCTTAAAAATCCCTCCTAGTGATTAAAACTAATTGATGAAATGAACCATCATCAATATGATGACCATTTTGAATTTAGATATGATGATAATAAATGTTTAAAAATTGGAAGGTGTAATTAAATGGAGAAATATTTAGAGCAATTAACTGAGCTATTACTAAAAGAAAATAGTCATTTAACATACTCACAAGCAAAAATTTGGGTTGAATGGTTATGGGAAGATTTTGAAGCAACTTATGCTAAAGCTGGGGAATATCATGGAGAACAAATGTCTAAAAAGGTTGTTCAACAATTTATTTTCCAATATGGAAAATATTTGCATGAAACAGATATAAAAATTGCAAAGCCACCAGGTTTAGAAATGATAGAAACGAAAGAGAAGGATAATCTTCTTCATTAATTTAATAACCCTTAGCAAAAAATTGCTAAGGGTTATTTTTTGGTTTTTTTAAGATTCAACTTTTAGTTTTTTCTGTAATTTTTTCTCGCTAAAAATCCAGCCTGTGAATGAACTGATAATATTATGTTCGTAGTCGAATTTGACTACTGCGACAAATGGGTAGTATGTTTCGGTCCTGTACCTTAAATCGATTAGTCTTAATTCTTTATGGTCGTCATGTCCAATCAATTCCCAAATATAAACTGGTGAAAATGCCAGGAATGATTTAACGTTTTCATCCTTAAAGGCTGCTTTTACGTCTTCAATTACTGGTAACGGGATTCTTTTAAATACGTCGTGGATTTTAAAGATTCTTTTCTTTATTTTGCCAACGTAATGATGAGAATCTGTACTTGCTACAATATGATAATGAGTGTATTTTATAGAAGGTGAAACATAGACACGTTTTACATCTGGTAATTTTTTTGTGACTGTCTGAATCACGATTTGTTTTTGTCGATATCTAAACGCATAGTAAAAAATCATAATGAAATAAAGCATGACACAGATCGGACCGGCTCTAAAATGAAAAATAACAAATGGAACTCCAACTAAATGGATTGCAAAAATAATTGGATCGAAAGTATTAATGATGCCAAAAGCAATCCAGCGTTTTGAAAAAGGCCTTAGTGCTTGGGTTCCGTAGGCATTAAATAAATCAACGAATACATGTACACTTACTGCTAGGAAAGACCAGAGTAAATAGAGTCCAAAGTGTTCTCTATTGTTAAATAATGTCATAAGGGCAGAAAGTGATAATGTCCATAAAATGACTGCTGGAATTGAATGCGTAATTCCACGATGATGTTTTAAATATTTTGCGTTATTTCTTAATTTTAATATCGTGTCACTGTCTGGTAATTGTGATCCGATGATTGTTGTTAATAAGAGTGAGTTTGTCAAATGTGGGTCATGTAGGACAATTGGACTCAGGGTTGCTAATCCGCCAAGTGTAAATCCCATTACAAGATGAGTACCAGTATCCATTTAGTTCCTCCCTTTACTTACCCTTTTAATTTTTATAGTATTGACTATTAACAAAAACATATAGACGTTAGAGAAAGGTATAAGTTATGAATAATGATTTAAATACGACATTAGAAGTTTTCCCCAAAAATGACTTTAAAAATAATTTAGTTAATTGGTTTTTAGCAGAACAAAGAGATTTACCTTGGAGAAAGAATAAAGACCCATATCGAGTATGGGTTTCAGAAATAATGCTTCAGCAAACACGTGTGGATACAGTAATCCCTTTTTATAATAAGTTTATGCAAAATTTCCCTACGATTGCTGACTTGGCTAATGCCGACGAAGAAAAAGTACTAAAAGCATGGGAAGGACTTGGTTATTATTCCAGAGCTAGAAATTTGCAAACGGCTGTCCGTGAAGTCCATGAAGAGTATTCAGGTAAAGTACCAGATACGCCAGAATTAATAAGTAAATTAAAAGGTGTAGGACCCTATACTGCTGGAGCGATCCTTAGTATTGCATACGGTAAACCAGAGCCAGCGGTTGATGGGAATGTAATGAGGGTATTATCTAGAATATTAACAATTTGGGAAGACATTGGTGTACCGAAAAATCGAAAAATTTTTGAACAAGCTGTAAGAGCTTTAATTAGTCATGAAGATCCGTCTGCATTTAATCAAGGTTTAATGGAGCTTGGAGCATTAATCTGTACACCAACAAATCCTGCGTGTTTACTATGTCCTGTGAGAGAACAATGTTTAGCTTTTGAAACTGGTGTTGTGACTGAGTTACCGATAAAAAGTAAAAAGAAGGCACCAAAACCGATTGATCTAGTAGTAGGTGTCATTAAGAATAGAAATAATCAATATTTAATTCAACAAAGACCTTCTAGTGGATTACTTGCTAATATGTGGGAGTTTCCAACTGCTGAATTACAATCAACGTTGTTATCTAAAAGTGATACACTTAGCTTTTTCTTAAATCAAGAATCTCAATTAGTAGTTGAAGGATTATCTTATCAATTTAATATTGAGCATGTTTTTTCACATCTTGTATGGAAAATGGAAGTATATGTTGGAGAAGCAATAAATGAAGGTAGTTTATCAAGTAATCAGAAATGGGTAACATTGGATGAGTGTAAAGGACTCCCGTTTCCGGTAGTGCATCAAAAAATTTATCAGCAAATCGAAAAGCTTCAGTCATGAAACAAAGAACCCCAACAAAGAGTTGGGGTTTTTGTGCTTTATGATTCCCTTCAGTCAATAGTAGGGCGAGTACCACTAGTCCAGTCTGCTTCATTTCTATGAAGACCACCACGTGATTCAATTTCTTTTATTATTTCTTTTTGCATTGTGCTACCTTCAATATTTAAATAACCAGTAATTTGCTGAAATGAATGATGATAGTATTCCAATTCACTATCTTTCCACTGAGTTTTTGGAGTCATTGATAATTCTGAAAGATCTCTGCCTACGTACATAATAAGCCTCCTTATAATTTCTTCTCATAGTTTTCCACTCAAATGGTTCAATAAACAAAAAAAAAAGTAAAGTTTTTTACATATTCCTCCGACTAATGGACATCATATTATTCGTGGAGGTGATAAATCATGAACAACAACAATCAATTCAATGCTGGAAAAACAGCATCTGGAACTAACATTGGCAAAGTAAAACAACAAAACCAAAGTTTTGGACAAGAGTTTTCAAGTGAAACTGATGTTCAAGCAGTTAGACAAGCAAATGCTCAGTCTACTCAAAAAGCTGCTTCTAAAAACTTTGGACAACAAAACCAAAGTTTTGGACAAGAGTTTGCAAGTGAAACTGATGTTCAAGCTGTAAGAGAAGCAAATGCAAAATCTGCACAAAGATCTTCTTCTGGCAACTTTGGACAACAAAACCAACAATAATTACCTAAAAGAAAATTACTAGAAGTGCGCTGTTGATGAGGAGATCGTAAGTATAGTCTTACTTTCTATATTCATCTTCCTGTCTGATGAGAGATCATGCAGTCTAGTTGTTATAAAGAACGTTCAAAAAGAGCACCCTTATGTTAAGGGTGCTCTTTTACCTACGAGTAATTTATGTCCAACATTTAAATCCACATAGAATGATTAATTTCTTCTCAATAGTCAAATATCGTCAAATGTAGTCAAAGGGATTATGTTAGTTTTCAAGAAATAGTGTAATAATGAAATAAGGATGGTGAATGGTATGCAAGTATTCGATGAATTGGTAAGTCGTCAGCTTGAAACAATGGATCAGTTAATAAAGATTCAAGAAGAAATTGAACGATGTCAAGAAATTGAAAACCAACTATTTGAATTAGAGGATTTGTCAAAATTGTCTTCTATCCAAGATGAAATACATATAATGAGATCTGAATTAAAAGCTATCCAAGACACCTTTTTAATCCAAACACAGCAAATTATTAAATCTTTCTCAGATGAGAGGAAAATTGCATTAAAATAAAAAAACAATGGGGCATTTTACCAAATTAACCTCCCTTTTGTTTAAAAATGGATAAGAACTAGTTATAATAGAAGTGTAAAGTATAAATAAAGTGTTGAAATGCGTCCACACTAGAAAGAAGGGAGAAACAATGAACGTTCCCAAACCAGGAGAAAAAATACAGATACATAGTTACAAACATAATGGACATATTCATCGTATATGGGAAGAGACAACCATTTTAAAAGGGACGCAGCAGTTAGTAATTGGCGCAAATGATCGCACGCTTGTAACTGAATCGGACGGTAGAACATGGGTTACACGAGAGCCAGCAATTTGTTACTTTGATATGGATTATTGGTTTAATGTCATTGGAATGATTAGAGAAGATGGAGTTTATTATTACTGTAATATTAGCTCACCATTCGTCTATGAAGATGGTGCCATTAAGTATATTGACTATGATCTAGATATTAAAGTTTTTCCAGACATGACTTACGTGCTGTTAGATGAAGATGAATATGAGAATCATCGACAAATAATGAATTATCCTCCTATTATTGACCCAATCTTAAAAAAGAACTTAGGTTATTTAAAGGAATTAATTCATCAACGAAAAGGGCCGTTTGCTTCCGATTTTATTGATAATTGGTATGAACGTTTCTTAATGTATCGTGATTAATCGAAACTGTTGAGCGGACATAGTCTTTTTGAGAATTAATATCTCAAAAAGATTGCTCAACAGTTTCTTTTTGAATGATATGAAAGGATGAAAATATGGGAAGTATTAAACGTTATTTAAAATTTGTTAAACCATATCGATTTCATATTTTTTTAACGATTGCTATAGGTATCGTTAAATTTGGAATCCCATTGATATTACCGTTTTTATTAAAATATGTAGTTGATAATATCATTAATTCATCATTACCAATTGCAACTAAAAGCTCACATCTTATTTACATCATGTTAATTGCATTCGGGATTTTTGTTATAGTAAGACCACCTATTGAGTATTTCAGACAGTATTATGCTCAATATATCGGTAGTCGAATTTTATTTGATATTAGAGATCATTTATTTAAACATTTACAAAAACTCAGCTTAAGATATTATGCTAATGCAAAAACAGGTGAAGTCATTTCACGAGTAATAAATGATGTTGAATCTACTAAAGACTTTGTTATTACTGGATTAATGAATGTTTGGTTAGATTTAATTACAATCTTAATCACAGTTACAATCATGTTAACAATGGATGTAAAGCTAACGCTTGTATCATTAATCGTTTTGCCATTTTATACATTAGCAGTAAAGTACTTTTTTGGTCGACTTCGATTTTTGACTCGTCAAAGATCTCAAGCTTTAGCTGTTTTACAAGGGTTCTTAACAGAAAGAATTCAGGGGATGCAAGTAACACGAAGTTTTGCATTGGAAGATTATGAAAGTGGACTATTTAAAGAAAAAAACGGTGAGTTTTTAGATCGTGCTCTTAAACATACAGGGTGGAATGCAAGAACATTTACAATTATAAATACATTAACTGATATTGGACCATTATTAATTATCGGATTTTCTGCATATCAAGTTATTCATGGTCACTTAACACTTGGTGAGATGGTAGCATTCGTTGGATATATTGATCGTTTATATGATCCACTTAGAAGATTAGCGAATTCTTCAACGGCATTAACACAATCGTTTGCATCGATGGATCGTGTCTTTGAATTAATGGATGAAAAGTATGACATCGTTAATCGAGATAATCCAATTTATGCAAAGAAGTTAGATGGTCAAATTCACTTTAATAACGTATCTTTCCAATATAATGCCGTTGATGCAGAGGTCATTCAAGATGTAACTTTTCAAATTGAACCTGGTCAAAAGATTGCATTGGTTGGATCGAGTGGCGGTGGAAAGTCCTCGTTAGTTAGTTTAATACCACGTTTTTATGATGTAACAAAAGGGTCTATTAAAATTGATGGTGTCGACATAAGGGATTTTGATTTAAAAAGTATGCGTGAAAAAATCGGTATCGTTTTACAAGACAATTTTCTATTTAGTGATACTGTAAAATCGAACATTCGTTATGGGAATCCGAGTGCTAGTGAAGAAGAAATTATTGCAGCTGCCAAAGCAGCCAATGCACATGATTTTATCATGAGTTTACCAGATGGATATGACACGCTTGTTGGGGAAAGAGGAGTAAAGCTTTCTGGTGGTCAAAAACAACGTGTAGCAATAGCTCGTGTATTTTTAAGAAATCCTTCTATTCTAATATTTGATGAAGCTACTTCAGCTCTTGATTTAGAAAATGAAAGATATATTCAAGACGCGATTCAGGAGCTAGCAAAGAACCGAACAACAATATTTATTGCACACAGATTATCTACCATTACACATGTAGATAAAATCGTTTATATTGATCAAGGTCATATTGTCGAAATTGGTTCGCATGAAGAATTAATGGCTAAAAAAGAAGCTTACTATCATTTGTTTGAAATTCAAAATTTAGAAACAAGTTCGAGTTCGGTATAGACGATTAGCACAAAGATATTCTTTGTGCTTTTTTTTATTTGAAGAAGTAAGTGTGAATTAAACAACGAACTGCAAATAAAATCCGAAAATCGCAAATAAAATCAGCAAAACTGCAATTAAAGTTTCAAAAATCACAAATAAGATAAAAAATTACTTATACGGGTCAGCGTATTCCGAGGGAAGAATGATTCAAAATAGATACTCTCTGCAAGAAAACGAGCAATATTACTCTAAATTCTTTCCATTCAATCTAAAAATGGATAAAAATCGGCTTACAAGGATTGAAAAATCAACATCAAATATAAAACCCCGTCGAGATACGCCACATACTTTGATTCAAACTCAAAACAAAAAGCCTCCATAATTCGGAGGCTTTTACATTGTTTCAACCTGTTCAACTTGAACTTGGTATTCTTTATGATAAGTTTGATGGCTATCAACTAGTGTATTTAAATGCTCAACATTTTCGCTATATTCTAAAATGGCGGATACTACTTGGAATAAATGTAACCATGTTTTTTGTTTTTCTTCGTCATTAATATCATGGTGATCCAAGAATGCCTTTGTTAATTTATCTTTTAATATATTTTCTTCTCTATGAAGTGGAGCAGTTTGATCAAAGTTTACTTTGCCGATTAATTTCATTAAAGCATGTTCGTGAAATTGCATTAAGCATGTTAGTTCATTTTTTACTAAATCTTGGAACTCTTTCGGAGATGCATTAATTTCATATTCTAATCGGTTTAAAGCTTTTAACGTATCAAATGCATTATCGGCTGTGACAAGCATTTGTCTAAACAATACGATTTTACGAGATTTTTCATGCTCTTTTTTCTTACGACCAACAAGAATGATTCGGTCTTCTTTATATAAGCGATAGATTTTCGTAACATTTCTCATGATTTCTTTTAATTGATAAATTTCATCTTTTAATCCATTATGGCTAACAGTTTTGTGTAGAGCCATCATCATTAATTTATTTGTTTGTTCAGTTATCGAAATCATGCCACGAGATAATTTTTTTTCATAATTTGGAGGCATTAAGAAAATATTTACAAATGATGCAGCTAAAACACCAATTGTTACTGCCAAAATACGATCAAAAGTAAAAATGGCAAAGTGTTCGGTACTTGTACTTACTTCCATAATAACGACTACAGTAACTAATGTTGTAGCAATTGTATTTTCGAGTTTTAGTTTTAATGTAATGATAATCACGAGAATACATGTAAATCCTATAATTACTGGATTATTCCCTAGAGTAATCACTGCAATAATTGCCAGTATTGCACCAATCAAGTTAGCTTGAAGTTGTTCGATTAACGATTTATATGATTGGTTTACTGATGATTTTAATGCCGAAATAGCAGAGATACCTGCAATCGAAGCTGTTGATAAATCAAAAAACATCGCGCTATAAATGGCGAGCGTAATAGCTATACCAGTTTTTAGAACACGCGCTCCTAATCTCATTGTATTACTCCTTTTTTTGTCTAGCTTAATGCTTGTAATGAAATATGAACGTTTAACTATATTACTACTAAACTACTATTTATTACATCGAGTGTTTTTCAAAATTGCTTCAATTAAAAGTAACTTTCTTATTTTTTTCTCATGTAACATCCTGTAACTATACAATGAACTACACGCATTATCAATACAATTTTTTAAGAAATTATGTTAATTATATGAATGAGAAAGAAGATTAAATTGTTAGTTAAGTTAAAAGATTTCGAACTTAGAAATGAAAGGGCTTTACTATTAAATAATGAAAAAAGAAGCGAAATATTTCGCTTCTTTTTTATAAAATCATTCAGTTGAAACAGATGGATCCGCTTGTTCTTTTTTAGGTTTAATTTGTAAGAAGTTTTGTACAATGTCGTCTAATAAACTTTGAACAAATTCAGCTTCGTCATGTTGGTTATGCTGAGTTAAAAGTGAGATATATTTCTCTAATAATTCATTTAGATCGTTTTTACCAGTTTCATCGACTGGTACAATACTTACACTTGCACCTTTTGCGATTCGATTTTGGTATGCTTCCTTAGTAAGGCCTAATTCAGATGAGTTTCGAACGTAAATTACTCCGCCAGTCATACCCGCACACATCCATGGACCTGGATCTCCTAGAACAACTGCACGACCACCAGTCATATATTCAAAAGCAAAACCGTTTATATTTGATTTCGCACCAAGGCGAGTTTTCTGTGATATAGGTTGACTAGATTGATTACGGCCACCAATTACAACATCGGCACCTGATAAACGAATGCCTGCTCGAGAGTCAGCGTTACCTTGGATAAAGAATTGTCCTTTTTGTGCTCCATATGCAAAGCATTTTCCGACCGAACCACCAAAGTATTGTCCGTTAGCACCTAAAGCTTTACTAATAAAAATTGTTCCACCAAAAGCAGTTTTCGCTACGCCATCTTGAGCTCCGCCTTGAACGTATACAGAATAATCTTCTACTGTATACGTTCCTAAGCCATTTCCAGGAATGGATTGATCCTCGAAGCTTATCTCGACAGGGGAAGCTACACCTTGGGATTGTTTTTTTACTACTAGGTCATGGATTAATAAACTGCCGGCATGGCGATATTCATTGTCAACCTTTGCATAAACTCCACCGTCATTACTTTGAAGTACTTTAGCAGATTCTCCATTCGAAAGTACATATTCTTTATCCTCAATTTTATTAGTAGATAATAAATTAGTTAAACTTAGCGTATCTAAAAATCTTGTTTGTTTTAAGAATTCAGTTTTACCAACAAGTTCTTGAGCATTTTTTACTCCTAATGAACCAACAATCACTTGTAATTCATCTTTGAATGCAGTGAAGAATTGTACTAAATTTGTTACTGCTGTTTCTAATTGTCTAGGTGTGAATTTTCGTAAACCGTGACGCATTGCTTCAATTTCTGATTCAATTTGTGTTGCAATACCAACGTGGCATGTATCTAAATGGCAACCACGACATGTCGTACAACCGATTGCAATCATTGATAAAGTTCCAAACCCGATTCGGTTTGCACCTAAAATCATCATTTTTACTACATCATTTACGCTTTTCATACCGCCATCCGCCCAAATCTCGACAGAATTACGTAAACCAGATTCTAGTAGTGCATTGTGGGCTGCACGAACACCAATTTCAACTGGTAAACCTACATTTTGAATTGCATGAACACGGGCAGCACCAGTTCCTCCATCAAAACCGCTAATATTGATAAAGTTTGCACCCGCTTTTGCAATACCAACAGCAATTGTGCCGATATTAGGAACAACAGGGACTTTTACAGCAACTTTTGCTTTTGGATTAACAGCTTTAATTTCACTAATCATTTGAGCTAAATCTTCAATTGAATAAATATCATGATTATTTGAAGGTGAAATTAAATCAGAACCAAGTGTTGCATTTCTCGTTTCCGCAATTTTTTGTGTAACCTTTGAAGCAGGTAAATGACCACCTTCACCAGGTTTTGCACCTTGACCAATTTTAATCTCAATTAAGTTAGAAGAGTGAAGTAAATTAGCATTAACTCCGAATCGACCAGAAGCAATTTGCTGTCCACGAGTGTTTGGATATTTTCCAATCATATCTTGGATTTCTCCGCCTTCACCATTTAAGCTAATCATATTCAGTCGATTTGCACCTTCAGCATATGCTCTAAAAGCAACCTCATTTTGAGATCCGAATGACATTGAACTGATAATAAATGGTAGTGAGTGAGTACCTATTTCTAATGAGACCTGACTTGAATCAACTGGTTTACTACTTTCAACTAAAGAAAGCGCATGACGTACTGTAGTTGGTCGCTCTTCTTCAATTTGATTTAATTTTTGGCGGTATGTTTCATAACTACCTGTTTGTGCTGTTTCACCAATAGCTTTCCAAATTCGAGGGAATACGTGGAAAGATTTTGGCATAGTTGCGTTATTTGCGTTGTAATCTTCAGAACGTTTTTTCGAATCAGCCTCTAATAATTTGAATCCAGACACGGTTTGATCTCCAAAGAAGTTTATAACGCCTAAAGACGAAGCGATATCTTCTTGTAATCCAATGCTACTGAACATTTTTGCATAGCCACGTAGCTCATGCATCCCTATTGTTGAAATTACTTTTTCGATTCCTTTATTTAAAACATCATAAAGTTTTACTATTTTTTCAGGAGCTTCCAATTCTGAAATAGTTCCAAAAAGGAAATGAGGATTAATTGCATCTGCTCCTAAGCCTTTCATTACCATTAAATCGTGAAGATTACGGACAGCAGCTGTCTTTAAGACAATTGAACAGTTTCTTCTTAACTTAGCATTCACAAGTCCATTATGGATTATTGCTGTAATAAGAGCCGGATCAATCCAGTATTGATTATTTTTATGAGCTTCATCATCTGTAATAACAATACATTCTGCACCATTTTTTACAGCTTCTACTGCTTCGTATTTATATTGGGACAATGTTTCTTCTAAAGGCAAATTAGAAAATGTACTTTGAATTGTATATAGCTTATTTTCTAATTGATATAGATTTAAAATTTCTTCATATGAGATTTGTTGACGACTAGCTTTTAACGTATTTCCTACAAAACCATCACCTAATATCGGAGAAGGGAGCTGTAGAACAATTCCTGAATCTTTCTTTGTAATGGATGGCCTTTTTCCTAATAGGACAGAAATAGAGAAATGCTCTGTTTCACGATCACGATCGATCGCAGGGTTCGTTACTACCGCAACTGTTTCTTTCATAAAGTCAGAAAGATTTTTTCTAGCTTCATCTAAACATGCTAGTGGTGCGTCATGCCCTAATGAACGGATAGGTTCTGCACCTTTTTCTGCCATTTGTTCAACTAATTGGATTTGTTCCTTTTGCCATCCAAAAGCCCCATATTCAAACGGATGAATTGAAGGAGGTGAGTGTTCTACGTAATCAGTTGAATTTGCTTCTTTATTTGCTAGATTCATTGTTAATTTTTCGTTTAATTTCGTTGTAACGAAATGCGTTAATTCACGGTGTGTTAATAGTTGAGCGCGGTCTTTTAATAAATTAATACCGACTTTTTCTCCAGGCGAAAGAGCATGTGGCTCAGATATAAATAATTCTGGAGATAGAATACCTTGCTCGGATGAAAATACATAATAATCATTTGTTTCAAGCAACCAAACTGGACGTAAACCTAAAGCGTCCACACTAGCAACAAATTCATTTCCTTCTCTTGTAAGTACTCCTGCGGGACCTTGACAATATGGACCGAATGTACTTCGAATCGTATTGTAAATGGAGTTTACTTCTGAATTTGATTCAAATTCTGCTGGTACAGGAGGGAATAACAGTTCCATTGCTTCTTTCAAAGAGTAGTTATATTTATGAATAAGCGTCTCAAGTGTTATGTTTACATCTTGTGAATCACTATTTCCATGCTTAATATTTGCACCTATTTGTTTTGCTTCAATTCTTAATTGTTCGATTGTGTTAATTTCTCCATTATGAGCTAGCATGCTAAATGGTTGAACTCTTGAAAATGAAGAAGATGTATTTGTTGAATATCGATTATGACCAACCACAACAGATGATTGAAAATTAGGATGCTGTAAATCTGAATAGTATGACAATAAAGTGTCGATTGTTCCCATTACTTTATAAACACAAGTTGATTGACTGAGAGAGACAACAGTTACATTTGTTTTTTTGCTAATAATATTTGTTAAATCAAATAGAGTTGTACTTTGGTGATTTTTAATTGGGAGTAATGCTACTTGTAAGAACTCAGGTTCTACTGCTTGAGCGATTGGACCAAGTGCTGAAGTAAAGGTTTGATTACTATTATGATATAAAGTTTCATAACCATTTTCTTCAAAAATTTGGAGCAAAGTTTGTATTTCTGATTTTTCATCTAAGAAGAAATGTCCAACTGTAAATGAAGGATGTGAAACAACTTCTGGACTAATTCCTACAGATGTAAGTTTTTCTTGCCAAAGTAGAGTAGGGATGTCAGTCTGAATTCCTACACCATCACCTTCACCGTTCGTAAATCCCGCTCGATGATTCATCTTTCGTAAACTTTCGGCAGCAATATCGATCGTATCTCTTGTTTGAGTTATTGAACGATTGATAAAGGCAACAATCCCACATGCATCATGTTCGTTATTGTAATAATCTCTAAATAAACCTGGTGACCATTCTGTTTTTGTTTGAAATTTCATTTAACTACCTCCTATTTTATGGTAAAAAAATTGATTATTCAGAATTAACTATGTATGAATAGAGGTCACTTCAAGTTGTAGTGACCTCAGATATATCATAGTTTAATCGTAGATAATTTTAGGAACGCGTTCCCAACAGCATTAATAGTTTGGTGAACATCTTGTTCAGTATGAGCCGTAGTTAAGAACCAAGCTTCATATTTTGATGGTGCTAGATTAATACCTTCTTCTAATAGAAGTTTAAAGAATCTACCGAAAACTTCTCCATCTGATTCTTTTGCTTCTTCATAATTCGTTACTTCGTCTACATTGAAATAGACAGTTAAGGCACCTTTTAAGCGATTGATTTTTATATGGATGTTGTGCTCATCAGCTTTTTCCTGAATACCTTTTTCAAGAATGGCACCTAGACGATCTAATTCTTCATAGACACCTTCTTGTTGTAATACTTCAAGACATGCAATACCAGCTGCAATTGATGCTGGATTACCTGCCATCGTACCAGCTTGATATGCAGGACCAAGTGGGGCAACTGTTTCCATAATTTCTTTTTTACCACCATAAGCTCCGATCGGTAATCCACCGCCTATAATCTTTCCAAGAGCTGTTAAGTCTGGTTCAATTCCTAATAAATTTTGTGCTCCTCCATACATAAATCTGAAGGCAGTTATTACTTCATCATAAATGACTAAAGCACCGTGATTGTGCGTAATTTCATTTAAAGCTTCTAGGAATCCTTCTTTTGGTTCAACGATTCCGAAGTTACCGACGATTGGCTCAACAAGTACACCAGCTACTTCATGACCCCATTTTTCCATTGTTTCTGCATATGCTGTGGTGTCATTAAATGGAACTGTAATAACTTCATTGGCTATACTTTGTGGTACACCAGCCGAATCAGGAGTACCAAGTGTAGATGGTCCAGAGCCTGCAGCAACAAGTACTAAATCCGAATGACCGTGATAACATCCAGCAAATTTAACGATTTTAGTACGACCAGTGTATGCTCTTGCTACACGAATAGTTGTCATTACGGACTCAGTACCTGAATTTGTAAATCTGACTTTATCCATACTAGGAATCGCTTCTTTTAGCATTTTGGCAAATTGTACTTCAAGTTCATGAGGAGTACCATAAAGGACACCATTTTCTGCTGCTTTTGTGATTGCTGCTGTAATATGTGGGTGAGCGTGGCCAGTGATAATAGGACCGTATGCTGCTAAATAATCTATATATTGATTGCCATCAACATCCCAAAAATATGCGCCTTTTGCACGCTTCATTGTGACAGGAGCTCCGCCACCAACTGCTTTAAACGATCTTGAAGGACTGTTCACTCCTCCAACGATGTGTTCTAAAGCTTCATTATGTATTTCAATTGACTTTTGATTATTCATGGAGTACCTCCCATTATTGATAAAAAAATGAAAGAATTTAACCGGCATCTTTACATTATTTATGTGGTTAAATTACATTCTAGCACGAAATTTTAGCGCGTGGTAAATGTAAGCCTTTACAAATTAAAAAGAAATTTGAACATTTTGTAGAATCTATATTTTTCTCAAAAATAGTCCGATAAAAATTGGAAACTACTTTTTAGTACTTTTTTATTGTACTTAGTTCGTATTTCAAATACACTAAGCGACGGAATAAAAAATGGAGGAAGTCTTATGGAAAACATAATCGAAGTTCAGAACTTACACAAAGAATTTAAAACTTTCTTGAGTCGCTCTGGTGTAAAAGGTGCATTTAGAGATTTGTTTACAAGAAACTATAGAACAAAAACAGCCGTTAATAATATAAGCTTTTCTGTAAAAAAAGGTGAAATGATGGCTTATATCGGAGAGAATGGTGCAGGGAAGTCGACTACAATTAAAATGTTGACGGGAATACTAACACCTACTTCTGGTGATGTAACAGTTAATGGTTACCATCCTCAAAAAGATCGAGAGCGTTTTGTTAAATCAATAGGTGTCGTATTTGGGCAAAGATCTCAATTATGGTGGGATATTGCAGTACAAGAATCATTTCGATTACTAAAAAAGGTTTATCAAATACCAGATAAGCAATATGAAGAACATATGGGTTATATCATAAAGACTTTGGATATTGAGCCTTTATTAGATCAACCTGTAAGAAAGTTATCTTTAGGTCAAAGAATGAGATGTGAATTAGCAGCTGCGTTAATTCATAATCCACCTTTATTATTTTTAGATGAACCAACAATTGGATTAGATGTATTAGTAAAATTAAAAATTCGCGAGTTTTTAAAAGAGTTAAACCAAAAATATGGCACAACAATTCTTTTAACAACCCATGATATTTCTGATATTGAGGCATTGTGTGATCGAGTAGTTATGTTAGATGAAGGAAAAATTATATATGATGGAAAACTTGAACAATTAAAAGGGCAATGGGGCGAAGAGAAAGAAATTCAATTCCAGTTTATTAAGCCAGTAAATCATACTACATTATATGAATTGATCGGAAGAACTGATGTAAAATGGAAAGAAGAAGAAGGCGAAAATATTTGGAGTGTTACATTACCGAATGATGAAACGCTTATTTCTATGATTATTGCAAAAGTAGTTCAATCAAATCCCGTTAAAGATATGAAGATGTTAGAAATTTCTACAGAAGAAATTATACGAAACATCTACCAAGAAGGTATTAGTAATGGGTAAGTATATTGAAATCATTCGAATCCGTTTTTTAATGATGTTAGCGTATCGTACTAATTATTACACTGGGATTGTTATTTATACGATTAATATAGGTGCTTATTTCTTTTTATGGAAAGCAATCTATGGTCACCAAGGATCAATTCAAGGTGTTTCAGTAAACCAGATGACTACTTATGTAGCAATTGCTTGGATGGCAAGGGCGTTTTATTTTAATAATCTTGACCGTGAAATTGCTGAAGAAATTGTAGAAGGTAAAGTAGCAATAGAACTTATTAGACCTTATAACTATTTACTTACTAAAGTGATGCAAGGGTTAGGTGAGGGGATTTTTAGATTCTTTTTCTTTTCAATTCCAGGCTTTATTATAGTAGCTTTAATTTTTCGGTTAGATGTTTCATTTAATTTAAAAACTTTAGGTTTATTTTTAATTGCTTCGATTTTCAGTTTTGCTATTAATACACAATTGAATTTATTAACAGGTTTAATGGCATTCTTCCTTCAAAATAATATGGGATTTATTCAAGCTAAACGTGTCATCATCGATTTATTTTCAGGTTTAACGATTCCAATCACGTTCTTTCCGGTTTGGGCACAAGATGTAATGAAGTACTTACCATTTCAAGGGATCAGCTATATTCCTAGTATGATTTTTGCTCAAGGCATAAAAGGTGAATTGATTTTAAGAGGCCTTTTATTTCAAGTAATTTGGATCATTATTTTATGTATCCCTATTACTCTTATATGGTATAAAGCTAAAAAGCATCTTGTGATACAAGGAGGTTAAAGAATGTTTTATTTAAATATATTTCTTCAATATTCAGGTCAATATTTAAAAACGAAATTACAATATAGAGCAAACTTCTTTTTATCATTTTTATCAGATTTGATGGCTCAGGCTGTAAATTTAATTTTTATATTATTAGTTTTCAATCATACTTCACTTATTGAAGGATGGAACCGAGATGAAATTGTATTCATTTATGGTTTCTTTTTAGTTCCGTTTGCTCTTTTTGGTTCATTTTTTAATATATGGGATTTTAATGATCGTTACATCGTAAAGGGAGAGTTTGATCGTATTTTAACTCGACCAATTCATAGTCTTTTTCAAGTAGTATTAGAGAAAATGGAGTTAGAATCGTTACTAGGTGCTATTACTGGATTGATTATTATGATCTATGCAGGTTTTAAATTAGGACTTTCAATCACTTGGTATGATCCATTTTTATTTCTATTAATGGCTTTTGGTGGAATGTTTGTTTATGCCGGAATCTTTATTGCTTTAGCAAGTATCGGTTTTTGGTCAGATGCAAGAACGTCAATTATGCCGTTAATGTATAATATAGGAAACTATGGTCGTTATCCGATTAATATTTATCATCCAATCATTCGCTTTGTATTAACATGGATTTTACCATTTGCATTTGTTGGTGTTTTTCCGGCTGCGTATTTTCTACGTAGAAGTGAATGGTATGTCTATTCATTTTTAACGCCTGTTATGGGATTAGTTGTTTTTGTTATATCTGTTTTAATTTGGAACCAAGGTGTAAAAAAATATAAAGGTGCGGGTAACTAAGCAGTATTCTATTTCAATAGCTTGTTTCATAAATTGAAATGAGGTGATTGAAATGGGAACTGCTTTTTTCTTTTTTATTGCTATCTTTGCAATTTTGTATAGCCTAGTGTATTTATGGAATACTTCAACTACAAAAGTCAATAAAAGTCTTATTTCAATTAATAATTACATTCTTTTATTTTTAATATATGGAACGGTACTTATCGGCTTTAGCGCAGTGTATTTTATACTAGAGCGCGGGCCACATCCAATTTTAATTGAGCATTCTATTCCTATTGAAGGGACTAATTACCATATAATGGGGTTATGCTTATATTTTAGCGCAATCACCCTTTTGTCTGTAGGCTATGGGGATATTGTACCAGTGGGGATCGGAAGATGGGTTGCTATGGTTGAAGCGCTCATCGGTTATACGATGCCAGCGGCTTTTGTTTTACAAGTATTTAAAGAAGAACGTTAATATTTATGATTAAGGAGATTATTATGACTGTTGAAATTGGAATTAAAGCACCGGAATTTACTTTACCAGCAAGTAATGGAGAAGATGTAACTTTATCAGACTTTAGAGGAAAGAAAGTAGTTCTTTACTTTTACCCAAAGGATATGACACCAGGTTGTACTACGGAAGCTTGTGACTTTAGAGATTCATACGAAAGGTTTATGAATAGTGGAACTGTCATTTTAGGAATAAGTCCTGATCCTATAAAAAGACATGAAAAATTTATAGAAAAACATCAATTACCATTTTTATTACTTTCAGACGAAACAACTGAAGTTGCAAAGTTATATGATGTATGGAAGTTAAAGAATAATTTTGGTAAGGAATATATGGGAATAGAACGTACAACATTTTTAATTGATGAAGAAGGTTGTATCGAAAATGTATGGCAAAAGGTTAGAGTAAAGAATCATGTTGAAGATGTTTATAGTGTCATTAGTCGTTCTTAAAATTGTACAAACTATTTTGGGTCAATTAATTTGATTTATGTTAAGTTTTTTTGAGAAAGAATCGTTTTATCTAAAAAAATCGAGCTTTTCGTCTATACCTATATTGCTTTCGAGAATATATTGGAGTATAGGGCATACCTCCTCAGATGATAGCATATTGAAGTGCGAGAGAATTCTCGCACATTTTTTTGTTTTCATATATGGAATACAAGCATAGGCTAATTTTTTTAAGAAATTCTCAAAAAGTTGACAAATATTCTTGCAGTTGAATAAACTAATAATAAGTAATTAATTTTGGAACTATTTTATAGAAACGGGGAGAGCGGCGTTGCATAAGGAAAATATTCAAGATGCAATTTTACATTTAAAGAATAGCGGCGTACGTATTACACCTCAGAGGCATGCAATTATAGAATATTTAATAGGAAGTGGAACACATCCAACTGCTGATGAAATCTATAAAGCACTTGAGGGAAAATTTCCAAATATGAGTGTGGCAACAGTTTACAATAATCTCAGAGTATTACGTGAAGTAGGAATGGTTAAAGAATTAAACTTCGGTGATTCTTCTAGTCGTTTTGATTATATAACAACTGATCATTATCATATTATTTGTGAAAAATGTGGTGAAATGAATGACTTTCATTACGACGGATTAGAAGGAATCAATCTTTATGTTGAAAAGGAAACGGGATTTGAAGTAACCAATCATAGAATGGAAGTATACGGTATTTGTCCTAAATGTAAAGAAAAAACATTATCATAATAAAGCACATTACATAATTGTAATGTGCTTTATTTATTTTGCTATTGTTTAGCATCTCGTTTGCTATTATATTTTTCATTAAATTCTTTACCTTCTAATGAAGGATCTAATGTAAGTGGCTCATTACAATACATACAGATGTCAACTTTACCAAGCATTTTAGTCGTTTTGTTACAATTCGGACAGATGACTTGAATTGTTTTTGTAGACAGCATTCCGATCCAAAAATAAACAACTGTACTACCAATAATCGCTAAAAATCCCACAAGCATAAAGATCGTCATGACAATCTTATGCTCTCTGAAAAATACACCACCATACATAATGATGAAGCCAATAAATAATAATGAAAGTGCAAACGTTCTTATATTATTAATTTTACTACTTTTCTTTTTTGCCACTTTGTCCACCCCATTCATTGTAAATATAGCATAAATGAGATAGGAAATGTTAGTGCTAACATGGAAAACAATTCGAACTTATTTAATGAAATTGATGAATTTTGAATTTACGCTAAGTACAGGAGATCCACTCATTAATTAATTGATAGAATGATCGGATGGTACTTGGTTTATCTTCAGCTTTTTGTTAAATAAATGAATTGTGAGATATAAAATCAAAAAATAGGGGAAAAGAATTAAGCCTAATACAATTAAGTAATATGGCCATGGCCCAAAAAAGTCTAGCAAGTTTGCCCCAGCAGGTTTAGCTCTTAAAAATAAGTAGTTTCCTTTTATAACATAATCCAGTAAGTAAATAGGTATAGCCAATAAAAATATATAGAGGAAGGACTTTAAAAATGAACGGTGAGTTGGAGTATATCCAAAGATAAATGTCATATAACAAATAGAAATAATGATTCCTCCGTGAGTAGTGAAAAATTGTATATATTTAAAATGAGGGAAGCTATATTTAATATCTGGAGTAAGTACAGCTTGGATAGCCCCAGCTAATCCCCAAAAATAGATAATCTCATAAACTTTATAATTTTTTGTAATAAGTGTATAACAGCATAGATACATACTTATACCGCATAGTTGGAGAGGTAATGAATCGCCCCAATCCCACTGATTCGTTTTAATAAGCCATCCATATAATAGAAATTCTACTGTAAGCATTGAGACGATTAATAGGGTACGGAGGAATAAATCTACTTTGTTCTTATTGTTTATTAAATTTCTGAAGTAAAACAAACAGATAAGAAGGAGGAGAATGATTAATAATGTAATTATGTGTTGCTTTGAAAACAATACGAAACCATTCATTAATTATACCTCTCTCAAATCGGATAGATGATATTGAACAATTCGCTACTGTTAAGTTTATTCAGCTTGTTTGTATTAAAGTATTATGACTTACTATTTATATGTCCAAATACATGTGTATTCTATTTAGAAAAGAGTTTTCATCTTTTTTTAAAAAACTTTCAAAAAGTGTTGACGGTGTGATTTATCGATGTTATATTATTATATGTCGCCAAGAGATGACGGCGTCGAAAGAAAAAAGATTCAAAAAAATGTTGACAGGCTCTTCTGAGGATGTTAATATGAAAAAGTCGCCAATGACGCGACGGAATGAACTTTGAAAACTAAA